>CAIYUY010000038.1 GCA_903929485.1 uncultured Desulfuromonadales bacterium | reverse complement strand
GGAACCGCAAAGTAAAAGCTTTTTTTGGGGTATACCGAAAAAGAATCCAGGTTCGTTGTTTTTCTCTATTTTCTTTGCGTACTTTGCGTCTTTGCGGTTCAAAGTATCACGAAACTTTAAGCCGGACGGGGTACTAGAACCCGGAACCTAGAACCTGCTGTTGCACCTAGAACCATACAAAGGAGACTAAAACCATGCGAAACGGCATAATTACGTTGATTGCGGCCTGCTGCTGCACCATGATGCTGGCGGCGGGATGCGCCAAAAAAGAAATGGTTAAGGCGGAGAGCCCTCCTCCTGAAGTCGCTGTTGTGACTCCTCCTCCGGCGCCGACACCGGCGCCGATTCCGACCCCGCTTCCCCCTCCGGTGATGCCGGCGCCGGTGACGGAGACCCCCATCGCCAAGGAAAAACCGACGGTTATCGAGGAGATTGCCGCGCTCACCGAGGATGTGACGGCGTCACAGCAGTTTCAGACCATCTATTTTGAGTTTGATGCCTTCACTCTCAGTGAAGCCGCTCGTGATTCATTGGCAAAGAATGCCGTAGCCATCAAGAAAAGCAAAGGGGTGAAGATTCAGATCCAGGGTAACTGCGACGAGCGTGGCTCTGATGCGTACAACCTTGCCCTGGGTGAAAAGAGAGCCAAGGCCGCCTTTGATTATCTCGTCACCCTCGGGGCGCCGGCGAACCAACTCTATGTTCTCAGCTATGGCAAGGAGCGTCCCGTGGATCCGGGACATGATGACGCTGCCTGGGCGAAAAACCGCCGGGACGATTTTGTCGTCCTGAAGTAAACTTTCATGCTCAAGAGAAGGAGTCAAATTATGCAGATGACTAAAGTCTCGGCGCCGTTTCTGGCTCTGTTCCTCCTGGCCGGTTGCGCCGGAAAGAGTGATTTTGACAACCTCAGGCGCGAAGTGGACGATATGCGTAGCCATCAGTCCAAAGCCGACCGGGATCTTTCCGCCGTGAGGAGCGAAAGCAAGGAAGGGATCGAGAAGAGCCTGAAGGATGCACAGAAGGATGCGCAAAAGGAACTGGACGCTATCCGGAAGGGGAGCGCCGATTTCCAGGCATCCCTGGAAGCGATGAAGGTCGATCAGCAGGTTCTCACCGGGAAGGTGGATGACCTGGTGCTCCAGGGGAAGAAGCAGGTTGACGACCTGGCACTGCTCAAGGAGGATCTGGAGCGGCGTCTCACCCTCCTGGAACAGAAACTTCAGGGGGTTTCAAAAGAACAGGAAGTCGTGCAGAAGCAGGTTGCCGAAAGCCCGGATGTTCTTTACCAGTCAGGTCTTGAGGCGTTCAGGGCGGGTGACATGAAAAAGGCCCGGGAGCTGTTTTCGGGTTTCGTGGACCGCTACCCCAAGCAAGGGCTGGCCTCCAACGCCGTTTACTGGGTCGGCGAGAGCTACTATAGCGAAAAAAATTACGACCAGGCGATCCTGGAGTTCCAGAAGGTGATCAAGAACTATCCCGACAAAGAGAAGGTGGCGTCGGCCATGCTGAAACAGGGGATGTCTTTCATAAACCTCAAGGATAGCAAGAGCGCCAAATATATCCTTAAGGAGCTGATAAAGCAGTTTCCGGTCAGCGAGGAAGCAAAAAGGGCCAAGGATCAACTCAAGGGGCTTTGATGACCAGACGGGCGCTGATCTGCGGTATTTCGGGACAGGACGGGGGGTACCTTGCCCGGTTCTTGCTGGATAAGGGGTACGAGGTTCACGGCACCGCCCGTGACGCCCAGATGGCCACCTTTCATAATCTGGCCCGCCTGGGGGCCAGGGAGCGGGTTTTCTGCCACTCCATGGCGCTCAACGACTTTCGCAGTGTTCTGCAGGTGCTGGCCAAGGTCAACCCGGACGAGATCTACAATCTGGCGGGTCAGAGTTCCGTGGGGCTCTCCTTCGAGCAACCGGTGGAGACTCTGGAGAGCATCAGTGTGGGAACCCTCAATCTTCTGGAGGTGATCCGCTTTATCCAGAAGCCGATCCGACTGTATAACGCCGGCTCCAGCGAATGTTTCGGCGACACCGGCGGGGTGGCGGCCGATGAATCTACCCCTTTCCGTCCCCGCAGTCCTTATGCCGTGGCCAAGGCCACCGCCCACTGGCAGGTGGCCAATTACCGTGAGGCCTATAATTTGTTTGTCTGCACCGGTATTCTCTTCAACCACGAGTCCCCCTTAAGGCCTGAACGGTTCGTTACCAAAAAAATCATCGCTTCCGCCTGTCGTATTGCTCAAGGGAGTCCCGAAAAGCTTCAGCTTGGCGCCCTGGCCATCGCCCGGGATTGGGGGTTGGCTTCCGAGTACGTTGATGCCATGTGGCGGATGCTGCAGCGGGAGAGTCCGGAAGATTACGTCATTGCCACGGGTGAGACCAATACCCTGGAATCTTTCGTCGTGCATGCCTTTGCCCGCCTGGGGCTTGATTGGCAGGCGCATGTCACCACCAACCCTTCCTTTCTCCGTCCGTCGGAAATAATGATCAGCCGGGGGAACCCGGAAAAGGCATGTCGGGAGCTGGGGTGGCAGGCCGAATGCCGGATGAAAGATGTGATCGGGATTATGATCGACGCCCAACTGGGACGCCATGATGGAACTGTTTCAGCGTGATAATTGAGAGGCAACAGGAAACGCTATGAGTAACCTTTCATGTTTTAAGGCATACGACATCCGGGGGAGCGTACCGGAAGAACTAAACGATGATGTCGCTTATCGCTTGGGGCGCGCTTTTGCCGAGGAATTCTCCCCCGAGAAGGTGGTCGTTGGGCAAGATATCCGCCAGGAGAGTCCGGCGCTGGCCGCAGCCGTCGTCAAGGGGCTCAATGATGGGGGGGTGCATGTGGTGGATATCGGCCTCTGCGGTACGGAGGAGGTCTACTTCCAGACCTTTCATCGTCACGCGGACGGCGGCATCATGGTGACCGCCAGCCATAATCCCAAGGGATTCAACGGCATGAAGCTGGTCCGCTCCGGTTCCCGCCCCATCAGCGGTGACAGCGGCCTGTTCGCTCTGCGCGACCGGGTTCAAGCCGGCGGTTTTACGGAAGTCCCTGAAAAGGGTGGGGTAACGCCGGCGCCGGAGAAAGACGATTATATAAACCATCTGTTGGGGTATCTGGATCCGGCGGTATTGCGTCCCCTGCGCATCGTGGGGAACCCCGGCAACGGCGGCGCTGGGCCGATCATCCGTCTTCTTCAGGAACGTCTCCCCTTCCATTTTACCCTGATTCAGGAAACCCCGGACGGCAGCTTTCCCAACGGTGTCCCTAATCCGCTCCTCCCTGAAAACCGGGCGGCCACGGCCCGGGCCGTCCTGGAGAGTGGGGCCGATTTCGGCATCGCCTGGGACGGTGACTTTGACCGCTGTTTCCTTTTCGACGAGCGGGGGGAGTTCATCGAAGGGTATTATATCGTCGGCCTCCTTGCCGCGGCGTTTCTTGCAACACATCCCGGGGAAAAAATTATCCATGACCCGCGACTTACCTGGAACACCCGGGAGATCGTGGCTCAGGCGGGTGGGATCCCTGTCCAGAGCAAGACCGGCCATGCCTTCATCAAGGAGAGGATGAGGTTGGAGAATGCCATTTATGGCGGCGAGATGAGCGCCCACCATTACTTCCGGGAATTCGCCTTCTGCGATAGCGGCATGATCCCCTGGCTTCTGGTGGCGGAACTGATTTCCAAAAGCGGCAAATCATTGTCCCAGCTTGTGGGGGAGCGGATGGCTGCCTATCCCTGTAGCGGTGAGATCAACTACCGTGTAACTGATGTCGCGGCGACCATTAAGCGGGTGATGGAGCATTATGCCCCGTTGGAGCCGGTGGTGGATCACACCGACGGAGTCAGCGTGGAATTTTCCCAGTGGCGCTTCAATCTCCGCTCATCCAATACCGAGCCGTTGTTGCGGCTGAATGTTGAGAGCCGGGGAGATGCTGCTGCCGTGGCCGGGCGCCTGACCGAAATCGAGGCATTGATTCATTCCCACCCCTGATTACCGGACCAAGTTTCCTTGCCGGCTATTTCACGGTGGTATCGGCCTAATGACGGGGAACATCCCCGATCCCCCCTTCTTCCTGTTGGCGATCCCGGCATAACTGCTTGTTAGGAGTAAGCTATGTACCGAATAATCCGCGTGCGATTGGTCTGTTCGTTTCTCTGTTTGACAATGGCGCTCTCGGTTTCCAGTGCGCTGGGCGCCGCCGCGCCGGCGCCCCGCACCAACATTTTGGTGCGTGAAGATCCCCTGGTCCGGATGCCCGGGACTCAGCCGGGGCAGGTGACCCTCCAGGATACCACGGAATGCTACGCATGCCACGGATCGGGAAACGGCCCATGGACTCGCCCCACTCCTGATCTGCGGGGGCGGACGAACTACGAAGAGTACAATATCTTCAAGGGGTGGCAAGGCTCCATGATGGGGAACTCCGCCCGCGATCCCCTCATGTTCGCTTCGCTAACCGTTGCCGCCCAGGATTCTTTTTATGCACTGGGAACCCCCAACGCCGTGGACACCTGTCTCCGTTGCCACTTCCCCAAGGGGTGGCTTGAGGGGCGGACGGATCAACCCGGTCAGCTCAACGCCTCGGCCATGACGGCTCAAGATTATGACGGCGTCCAGTGCTCCTTCTGTCACCGGATGAGCGACCCCTTCTACAAGGGGACCTATTCAGGCGTGCGGGAGGGAAACAGCTGGAGCGTCTATTGGGATGAGCAGAACAGCTCACTGCTGGCGTCACAGTATCAGTCCCAGACACGGGCCACTCAGACCCTTCAGGCGGACATGTTGATCTCTCCCACCATCAAGCTCTTCAGCGGGGCGCCATTCTTCGTGGGAGATAACCCCTTCAGCATGCTCTATACGGAAAACGGCAGCGCTCAGTTCTTCATCAGCCCCACGGCGGAGCGGCGCGGCTCCTTTGCCGATGTCTTCGTGAATGACCCGCAACCGGATCACGACACCCTCTACAGCCGCTATCACAAGGGAAAGTTTATCTGTGACAGCTGTCATGATGTCTCCAACCCGGTCATGGCCAACCTGCCTCAGAAAAACACCAAGCCGGGGGACAAAGTGGTTCTCGCCACGGAGAAGCTTCCCTCTTTTGCCTTTTCCCATATGCAACGGACTTTTTCCGAGTTCCGGCTCTCCGCCTACAATCTCCCCGGCGGAGCGGACGGCAAGGGGAACTTCAAACCGAACACCGGGCCGCGCAACCAACCGGCGCCGGCTGGAACATGGGAGACCGACCAGCCGGGGAACAAGATCACCAAGTGTCAGGACTGCCACATGTGCTCCCGCTGGAGCATCGGCTCCAACGACCCGTTGGGCCCCGTCCGCCCTGAGGGGAGCCTGGAACACCCCAATACCTGGGTTCCCTGCCACGCCCTCACGGGTGGCAACGTCTGGATCCCCTCCATCCTGGCCACCATCGCACCGGACGCCCCCGCGCCGGACCCGATCAACATGGCGCTCCTCACGGGGACGGCGGTGGACACGCTTACCATGGATGTCATGCAGGGGAGCTGGACAACACTGCGCCCTCCCACCGAGCCGACTCGAATCTATGACGCGCTTACCTTGACCGCCACCCGCAACCGCGGCGTCCTGGTAAACGCCGCCAACATCACCGACCTGAAGTATCTCCCCGCCACCGGGGCGCTCACCTTCCGGGTCCAGAACAACTCCGGCCACAAGCTCATCTCCGGCTTCCCCGAAGGTCGTCGGATGTTTGTCAACATCAAGGTTTACAAGGGGACGGCTCTTCTGCAGGAGGTTAACCCCTACGACGCGACGGTGGGAACCCTCAAGGGATTACCCGATTCCCAGAGCAGCCCTCCCCTGGCAGCCAACGAACTCTATTCCGACCCGCTGGTGTATGAGGTCAAACTGGGGAGCACCATCACCGGTGAACAGAAGAGCTTCCACTTCGCCCTGGCGACCCATCGCTACAAGGATAACCGGATTCCACCCAAGGGGTTCAACATTGCCGGAGCCGCGGCGCGTCTTAGCGAGCCGGTCTGGTTGGGGCTGTCGGCTCCCAACTACTTCACTTCGGCTGAATATGCGGGCGGGTACGACGAGCTTGCCCTCATCGTTCCCAAGGGGGCGACCTCTCTCAGTGTTAACCTTTACTACCAGACCACGAGCCGGGAGTACATGGAATTCCTCCGGGACGAGATCAATGGCACCGGGAGAATCACCCTCCCCCAAACCGCCTACATCGTTCAGAGCGATCCTTTCTTCGTTAAGCTCAAGGGGTGGGGGGATACTATCTTCAACCTCTGGGACCACAACAAGAACCTGGATGGCGGCAAGCCGTTTCTCATGACCCATGGAACCTGGATCGCACCGTAATCCGCGCAGAGGAGAGGACAAGATGAAGAAACTTATTATTCTGCTGACAGGATTTTTTCTCCTGAGTACCGGCGCCGCTTGGGGGACTCCCTGGCCGATCACCTATGAACTGACCGGGCTACTTTCAGGAGACTACAACGGGGTATCATTCACGGGGAGCATTTTTAATCTCCAACTTACCGCCAACGCAATGGATGTAACACCCGTGACCACCTTTGATCCTTCCTCTCCCAACGATCTTTACGTGGTGGGCGTCCATCCGTATCATGCGGGACCGAGCCTTAACGGTTCTCTTTCCCTTAAGGATCTGGGGGTTTTCACCTTTCTTAATAATTTGTACGTATCAGACAGTCAACAGAATAACCTGCAGCCGGGGATCCTTGAGATCGGCACCGATGTCGAAGCCGCTTTCATTGACATTTCGGATCCATTCTTCACAACGTATAAGATGATGACGAAGGTGAATCCCCTGACAATCAGTGGCTCACAAGCCGGATACTCATCTTTTGCCGTAGCCGAAGCCGGAGGCGCGGTGGGAGAGCTGACCCTGGCGGATGCAACATCACTGACGTTTCAGGCCGAAGGGGGGGTTCCGGAACCGTCCACGTTTATGCTGCTGGGCGCCGGGTTGTTCGGGCTGATCTTTACGAGGCGTAAACGGTCCTGAAGCCGGTCCGAATCGGAGAGTGTACCAAAAGACCCGCCAGGTTTAAGCAGCCTGCCGGGTCTTTTGGTACACTCTTTTTGAGATACCTCTATCCCGGAACGGAGGAACCAGCCATGAGCCGTTTAACAAAGTTTCTTATCTTCGCCCTCTCGCTTGCGATGCTCACCATGCTGTTTATCATGCTGTTTCTCCCTTCCCTCCTGAGGAGCAAGGCCGCGGAGGTGGTGAACAAAAGCTATGGCCGAACCCTGGTGATCCGGGAGTTGTCCCTCAACCCCTTTTCCTGGACAATAGAAGCTCGCGGCATCAGCCTGAGCGAGAAGCGGAGTAACGTCGTCTTCTTTGCCTGCTCCAGCGTTCGAACGAAGATCAGTCCCGCTTCCCTCTTTCACCGCGCCCCGATTCTTTCCGCCATGGATCTGGTCTCCCCCTATCTCCATCTTGTCCGTAATGACGGAGTTACCTATAACTTTTCCGATCTCATCCCCGCGGGGAAGCGGGGAGCAGACGAGAAACCCGCGCGATTCTCTCTCAACAACATATGGCTGAAGGGGGGGACCATTGAGTTCACCGACAGGCTTATCCCCCATGGGGAGGATCAAACCGTGCGGGGGCTGGAGGTCAGGGTCCCCTTTTTCAGTACCCTTCCCTATCTGGCCGACAGCTACATCACTCCCGGCATAAGCGCCGCCGTGGACGGCGCCCGTTTTTCATTGGAAGGAAAGCTCAAGCCCTTTGCCAGGGAGGCGGAGGTCATGATCCGGGTGAAACTCAACGATCTTGACCTTGCTCGATTCGCATCTTATCTCCCGGCAACCGTCCCGGTCAGGCTGAGCTCAGGGAAATTGACCACCGATCTGAAAATAACCCACCGGGCAGTGGCCAAGGGAGAACCTGACTTCACCATGACCGGTCTGGCCGGCATCAGTGATCTTGACCTGAAAGATCGTCGGCGGCAGCCTCTGTTTTCACTGAGCAGGGGATCGGTGAGGATCAGGGAAGCGAGGATCCTGGCCGGCGTCTATGACCTGGATTCCTTGGAACTTGTGGGGCCCAAGCTACATCTTACCCGCAACCGGCAGGGGGTGTTGAATCTCCCGGGAAGCGCGGCTGCTTCCGATGCGGCGGATGCGCCCCGTCCCGGACAGAAAAAAACGAGGGAAGCAGTCACGCAGGAGATGAAAAAGCAAAAGAAAGAAGGGATGATCGTGAGCGTGGCCAAGGTAACCGTCCATGAAGGAGAAATTCAGTTCATGGACCATCTTCCCCCCGGCGGGTTCACTGTGGAGCTGAACGCCATTGCCCTTGCCGTGAACGGCTTTTCCACTGGACCGGACAAGAGCGCCAACTACACCCTCACCTTCGCCTCCAACAGAAAGGAACGGTTTGACCTTGCCGGCGCATTCTCCCTTGCCCCCGTGGCGACCGCCACGAAAGTGAGGTTCAGTGGTTTGCAGCTGGGTGCGGCCTATCCCTACCTGACCGATTTTCTGACTTCACCGGTTTCAGGGGTTCTGGACGGTACCGCCGCAGTTACATTCTCCAAGGATTCCGGAGCTCAGGTGGCTGACTTGGCCCTCTCACTCAAAAAACTGGCGGTCGGGTTCGGCGAAAAGGACGGGATAAGGGTTCCGGAGTTGACTCTCAAAGGTGGCGCCGTGGATCCTAAGGGTGGTAGGGCTGTCGTGGAGAGCATCGCCGTGAAGGGGGGGAGCGTGGATTTTTCCCGAGCCGCCGATGGGAAGCTTTCACCCTTGTCCCTTCTCCGGCCGCAACCTTCGCCGCCGGTAGCCCCAAAGAGCAGGCAACCGCGGAGCACGCCGTTTCGGTATGCGGTGAACTCCGTGAATGTGGTCGGCCTTGACCTGAGCTTTACCGATTATCAGAACAGGGCGGCCCCCTCCTTTGCGCTGAAGAAAGCGGCCCTCTCCCTGGGGAATTTTTCCGGACCGGAGAGCAACCGGATGCCGTTCACCTTTTCAGGAGGGTTCAACGGCGGCTCCCTGGCGTCGGCAGGGAGCCTGACTCTTGACCCGCTCCGGATCACGGGGAACTGCAACGTGAAGGGGATACCGATCACCGCTTTTGACGCCTACTTTCCGGCGGAGCTTCACCTCATCATAGCCGACGGTATTCTGGATGCCGACCTTTCAGCTGCTTTGACCGTCGCTGCCGGGGGGGTGAAGGGAAACTTCCAGGGGGAGGTGACGGTCAGCCGTTTTCACTCGCTTGATGATGTTGAAGGGGATGACCTTGTCAAGTGGGAGAATCTCCACCTGGGAGGGATCAGCGGCACGGTGACTCCTTTCAGCCTGAACCTGGCTCGGGTGGCGCTCACCGATTACTTTGCCCGAATCACCGTGGAGAAAGATTCCACCCTCAATCTGCAGAAGCTGTATCTTGCCCCTCCCACCCAGACTCTCGTCAGTCCCACTGTCGGGCAATCGGCGTCCAGCGGTTCACCCGCAGTCCCCTCCGCGCCACCGGTGGGAAAGATCGCAATCCAGGCGGTGACGCTGCAAGATGGGACCATCGTTTTTTCGGACCACCATATCAAGCCGGAATTCACGGCAACCATGTATAAGCTGGGGGGGAAGATAGACGGTCTCTCCTCGGAGCAGATGAAATTTGCCGATCTGGACCTTCGAGGAAATCTGCTGAACCAGTCGCCACTGAGGATCACCGGTAAAATTAATCCGTTGCGGGGGGATCTGTTCGTTGACATGAAGGTGAGTTTTGGCGACATTGAGCTTTCACCGATGACCCCCTATGCCGGAACCTATCTCGGTTATATGGTTGACAAGGGAAAGCTTTATCTGGATTTGATGTACCACATCGAGAACAAACAGTTGACGTCGGAAAACAGGCTCTTTATCGATCAGCTCACTTTTGGCGACAGGGTGCAAAGCGATAGGGCCACAAAACTTCCGGTCCGGCTGGCCATTGCCCTCCTGAAGGACAGCAGGGGAGAGATTCATCTGGATTTGCCGGTCACGGGGAGGATCGACGATCCGAAGTTTAGCGTCTGGAAGGTTATCGGTCAGATACTCATGAATCTGGTGGAGAAAGCCGCCACCGCCCCGTTTAAACTCCTGGGGGCGCTCTTGGGAGGAGAAGATAATTTCAACTCCGTTACCTTTACTCCCGGTTCCGTGGAGCTTGCCGCCGATGAACAAAAGAAACTGACCAAGCTTGGCAAGCTGATTGCTAACCGGCCGGAGCTTAACCTTGAGGTGAGGGGATACGTGGACAAGGAACTTGATACGGAGGGATATCGTCATGAACTTCTACGGAAGAAGATGAGAAATGAAAAATTTCTGGCGCTGGTCAAGGAGAAGAGGAATCTGCCCGGTCAGACGGCGGAAGAGATGATCATCTCCTCGGAAGAATCCGGCGTCTGGCTCAGGGCGGTATACGGCAGGGAGAAATTTCCCAAGCCACGCACCGTCATCGGTCTCGTCAAGGATCTCCCCGATTCGGAAATGAAAAAACTGATTTTTGCCAACACGACAGTGGGAGACGAAGAGCTGGCGCAACTTGTTCGGGCGAGGGTCGTGGCGGTGAAGAATTATCTCGTCTCCGCGGCAGGGGTGTCACGAGAGCGGGTATTCGAAAAAAGCGGAGCCCTGTGGGACTCCCCGCGGGAAGCGGGGAGTCCGGCTAGCAGGGTTGAGTTCGGCTTGGCGGCTAGATAACGATGTGAGAGCATGCAGGGAAGAGTTTACGATTGACGCCACTGGGGAGTGCGAGAAAATAATGAGGTAGTGAGACAAATACCTATACAAAGCGAGTGTAGCTTGATATACAGAGGGCTGCGGTGCTGTTAATGGAGTAAGCGTTTAAGTCTGTATTGTTCTTAACTATCGGAGGGAGCAGGATGTTTCAAAGGGGATGCTGCCGGTTGATCGGCTTGCTCATACTGTTCATGACGGCGGGTGGGGCCACGGGGGCGCCGGCCGCAAGCGGAACGGATCCCGGCCAAGGGAGCGGATTGGCTCGGCGGGTCAGGATGGAAAATATTTCGACTTCACTCCACGAGGCCGCCCAGAGTGTCAGGGATAAAAAAGAGGGAAATAGTTCGGTTTCCGCCAAAAATTTTGCAGCAGGCAATGAAGCCGGGGCTGTTCCGGCAAAGCCGAAGACAAAGAGGATTATCATCGGAGTGCTGTTGATATCGTTGCTTATTTTTACCTTTGCCAATCTCGCCTCCATCAGCAATAACTCCAGAATCTGCACCAACTGTGGCTATACCGGGAGTATGAAAGCCGTAATTCTCTCCAAAACGAAATTAGTCAATTCGGTTCTTGTCTTTTTGGTGGGGTTATTTCCGGTATTGCTTTTTTATTATGCCGAAAAGGGGAGGTTTTTTTGTCCCCGGTGCGGTCGGACCAGCGCCAACGTCACCGTGAAAAGCAGGATCAGGGAGATGGAGCTGTAGCTCTCTTTATTCACGTACCCGAGTTCCACTTCCCGTTCGGATTGTCCTGCTGACTTGGCCCACCAACTTCGGTGAACTCTATCCTGCTCCCGAATTCTGAATGTCCCTTAACTCCTCAAATCGCAACTTGCCATCTTGGGCGTCTGACCCCACTTGTGCCCTCAAATCGCAACTTGCCATCTTGGGCGTCTGACCCCACTTGTGCCCACCCGATTGGCTTCGATGAGCGGGGTTCCACCCCCCATGAATGGGTCGGCAATGCTGATTCCTTTCAGGTCGTTGGCTGAAAAAATGCCTCCTTCAGAGGTCGGTCTCCGTATTCGCGAACCGACAGTCTCACCTGGCGCCTTTTGAGTAAGTGAACAAGTGAACTACATCCCGCTCGGCCCGCGTCCCGCTCGGCCCGTTATAGAGACATAAGACCCCCGTCATAGGAATTTAGGCGCATCTTCCGGTCCTAGGGCCGCCCACTCAACTGAGTAACCACTGTAATCGCCCAACAGACGCTCGCTCTTGCGCTTGAGCGCCTCAAGACTGATTCGTGACTTGTTGAGCTTGACCTCAGCAATCAGAATACGCTTTTCCAGGTCATTGGTTGCCACCAGGTCGATTTCATTCTGGTTACCTCGTTCCCACGAAGAGCCGATGCGGTTGAACCTGCCGCTGGCTGCAGCCAGGTCGCGAAAGTACCGCTCCAGTACCCTGCCGGCCCAGGTTGAATAGTCACGGTTCACGATGCTGCGGATATAGGGGAAGTTACCGGTCTCCACCGCCGACCAGTTACGGAAGATGAACCGGAACCAGAAGCTGAGGAAATTGTCAGTAATGGCGTACTTGATGACCCTGCCGTTGGGGCGGGCATTGAAGGGGACATGCCGGGAGATGAGACCGTAATCCTGCTCCAGTCTTGCTATGTAGGCGCCAGCCTCGATCTCAAGAATTGATTCGATCTCGGTCCGGGCGGTCTTACCCTCGGCAATCAGACCGAGAATGGAGAAGTAGGTGCCATACTCTTTGCCGAATTCTTCAATGAGCAGGTTCTTTCCCTCGGCAAGAAAGGGAGAGTGTTCCCGGAGCATGAAGTCGAGCATACGTTCAAGTGACAATGCCTGGTTGCCCGTCAACAGGTCAAGATATTTGGGGAGTCCTCCGGTCAGGGCATAACAATCAAACAGTTCAGTCAAGCCGGGAACGCCATGATCGGCAAGAATGGTCCGGAGCGTGGCGATGGGAAACGGTTTCAGGTACATGATCCGGTCGGCCCGGCCGAAGAGCGGCTCCTTGGCCCCCTCAAAGATCTTGCGCATGAGGGAATAGACCGAGCCGATACAGATCAGATTGAGCTTGCAGATTGACTTGTGCTGGTCCCAGAGGGATTGAATCTCTGAACAGACCGCCGGATTGATGGTAATAAATTCCTGGAATTCGTCGATAATGACCGTAAGGCGTTCGGTTTTTGCCAGTTCGATGAGAAGGCGGAAGAGATCGCGAAAATGACGGATATCCCCTACCACCGGTATCGGGAAACGACTCTGGATCTCGTCAAGGAATTCCTTGCAGAGCAGCGTTTCGGATTTTTTCGAGATGAAAAGGTACAGAAAACGGTGTTGGGTGGCAAACTCCAGCGCCAGCATGGTCTTACCGACTCGGCGCCGCCCGGTGATGACGGTCATACGGCTGGTTTCCCCGGACTGCTGGTAGAGAGTGTGTAGTTCTGATAGTTCGGTTGTTCGATCGTAAAACTTCATCTGGTCGCCCGCATTATCGTAATATTGGTTACGGTAATAAAAGATACGGTAAAAGAGTGAAGGATGCAAGGCTTTTACCGGTAGTATTCATATCCTATCCCCACCATGGCCCTCCTGTAACCGTCTCCCCTCCTAGCGGGGAGCTGGCATGTCTGTCCCATGAACCTTTAGAGCCGCTTTGAGAACTTCCCCTTAAACAAACCGAGACAATAAGTCCTTAAACCTGCAGTACTCCTTTGGTATCATGAGACGTTTGCACTTGATCTCACCGCCAAAGGAATCCCATCGTGACCATTATCCTTGCAGGCGTTCGTTCCCTCGCCGACCATCTTCGAACCATAGAGCTCAATCCCGAAGCTTATCGCTCTCCTTAAAACGTCGCTTTGTCATTTTTCAAGAGCATTCCCTCACTTGAGGCCCTGATTTTTCAGGAGCATTCCCCCACCCCATTTTCAAGACCATTCCCTCACTCCGCATAATTTTGGCACGGCGCTGACTACTACCTGTACCATGTCTTCTTTCATT
>CAIYUY010000037.1 GCA_903929485.1 uncultured Desulfuromonadales bacterium | reverse complement strand
CTGATTGCTACTCATCTGCGGTTTATGGTTCGACAAGCTCACCATGAACGGAAAATCGGCCAGTTGCAGAGCTGAAAACCGTTCGTCCTGAGCCTGTCGAAGGATGAACGGTTTTCAGCCGCAGATTAGTAGCAATCAGGAACGTATATGGGTCTCCCCCACATATCCCGTAACAAGATCAGAGCCCGAGTAGCAGTCCGGCGCCATGAACAGCCCGCTTTCGCGGAATTCCGTCTCCCCCAGCCACCCTCCCGGATGATACTCCAACTCCTCGCCCAGTGTCCTGACCAGCTCAGGCATGACGAGGGCTTTGAAGCTCCCGGAGTACCGGCTGCTCTGGCCGGAGGCGATGAAGAGCCAGACAAGCAGAGCAAAGAGGGCAGCAAACACCCCCGCCAGCCAGGAACCGTCGGCGACCCTGAACCAGACAGCCATCGCCAGGGCCGCCGCAGCCAGGGATACCCCCCACTTCAGGATGATCCCGGTCCGCCGCCGACGCTCACCTTCCAGCTCCACCAGGACTCCGCCCAACTCTTGCTGCAGCATTTCTCCCACGGTCATCACGATTCTCCTTTGCTCAGCGCCAGACCTTCACCGGCAGACGTTCTTCATCGGGTATCCGGAGCCACTCCTTCCGCTTGTAACCCAGGCAGCCCGCGACCATGTTTAACGGCACCATCTCACAGCCGTTGTTGTAATCAGTCACGGCGGCGTTGTAGGCCCTGCGGGCGGCGGCCAACTGCTCCTCCACTTCGTTGAGCGATGCCTGAAGATGAAGGAAGGGTTCACAGGCGCGCAGGAGCGGGTAATTTTCCGCCACGGCGAAGAAGTTGGACATAAACCGGCCCGTCTGCTGATCCAGCAGTTCCAGATCGTGACCGTTTCCCCCTGTCGGCCTGACCTCGGAGCGAAGCCGGGTCAGATCGGCCAGCACCCCCTGCTCATACCCCATATACCGTTCTGCCACGGCCACCAGATTGGGAATGAGATCGAACCTTTTTTGCAACTGGGTATCAAGAGAAGCAAAGGCAAACTCCACCTGATTTTTCCGCCCGATGAGGGTATTGATCAGCGTAGCGCCGATGAAGGTGATCAGGGCAAAGCCTCCGAGAATCAACAGGTGAGTAGCAGTCATGACATGCCTCCTGGTAAAGGGTTATGGGTTGCGGTTTTTCAAAAATCAACTCCTGAGATATCGACAATCAATTCCACAACGGCCATAAAAAAATCGAGCATATCCTCACCTCCTCTGTTTGTATGATGTTGTAACGATACATACCTTGGATTATCCATCTGACACCATGTCGGAGTTCCTTGCTCATTATCCCTTCGCTCGTTTTGACCCGTAGGACGATATGTTCAACAGAATGCCGACGCCAAACAGGGTGACGAGCAGCGAACTTCCGCCATAACTGACAAAGGGAAGAGCAAGCCCCTTGGTGGGAAGCAGCCCGGTCACGACCCCCATGTTGATGGACGCCTCGACTCCCAGCAGCACCGCAATCCCCAAGGCGACAGAGCGCCCAAACGAATCCCGTGCGTTCAGCGCGATCCTGACGGATCTCTCCACAAGGACGGCAAACAGTCCCACGACGACCATTACCCCCACATAACCCAACTCTTCGCCGATGACCGCCAGGATGAAATCCGTATGCGCTTCCGGAAGATAAAACAATTTCTGTGTCCCCTCTCCCAAGCCTCGCCCGAAGAGGCCACCACTTCCCATGGCCATCAATGACTGAATGATCTGATAGCCGCTGTTCTGCGGGTCCTGCCAGGGGTCAAGAAAAGCCAGGACCCGCCGTTTGCGATAGGCGACATTCATCACGAGCAGGTAGAAGAACGGCAGAGATAGGAGAATAACCGAAAAAATGTAGGTTTTACGTGCTCCGGCGGCAAAAAGCATGGCGAAGGCGACCAGAAAGAGGGTGACCGCCGAACCCAGGTCCGGTTGCATCAACAGCAGCGCCAGCAGGATCATGAGAATAATCATGTAGGAGAGAAACCCTGCGCCAAACGACTTGATCTTCTCCTGTTTCCGCTCCAGCGCGAAAGCCATGTAGATGATCAGGGCGATCTTGGCCAGCTCCGACGGCTGAAAGCGGAACCCCGCGAAGAGCTTGATCCAACGTGACGAGCCGCCGGCGCTACCGCCCAGACCGGGAATCAGCACGGCCACCAGCAACAGGAGACTGAACCCCAACAGGGGGATCGCCCAGCGCCGCCAGACGTGGTACTCAACCTGCATGGTCACCAGCATGATCGTCATCCCCACAACAGCGAATCCACCCTGTCGTTTCAGGAAATAGAAGCCATCGTGCATTCGCTTGTCGGCCATGACCGCCGAGGCGGAATAGATCATGACGACTCCCAAACAGGTCAGGGCGACAGCCATCAGCATGAGGCAGCGATCGTACTCTTCCAGCTTGTTGAGATTTTTGAACGGATTGAACATCACACTCTCCCTTTTTTCCGGCGGCAATCAGGCCGGATAAAGACCTTCACCTTTTACCCAGTTTGTACAGTTGGTACCCCACCATGGCCGGCATCAAGGAGGAGACGGAGAGCCAACCGAAACGAAGCCGGAACGAGGCGAACGCCATGGTCACCCCGACGGCCATGAGGAGTATTCCCGCAACCACGTACAGAGTTTTCATGATCTCCCCCCCCTGAGAATAACAGCCCTCCCCCAGACTTATCTCCAAGAGAAATACTCCAGAGAATACTCTCTTCTGGAATGGGCTACGGTCAACATGCCTCCATGCTTGCGCACAAGATACTGTCGGCGGCCCACCCGATCGCCTCCGTGACGGAAAACGCGGTGGTGGCGTTGATGGCGTTACCCCAACCGGGAATCCAGCCAACCAGAAGCTGGGAAATGGTCCTCCCGGTAATCTCGGCCGATGCTGCGGTGAGAGTTGAGAGGGCAATGGCATTGGTCATCTGTTGACATGAAATTCCCCGATGGTCATGATCATGGCGAGCTGAATCGGCAAAATGACCAGATTGTCCGAACCCGGGATCTGCGCCAGACCGGCTGCTGCCGCGGCTGAAGCTGTTGCAGCTCCATGGATGATCAGGTGGATACTGTTGTTGTTCGCGTTCATAACGGCTCCTTTTGCGGATGTTTGATCCGCCGTAGTGGACTCTTCACTCCGGCGTAAAATATTCAGCCAGACATATGTTTATATTAAGCATCCAGCATTTCACTGTTAATTTTTCATATCGTCTCAAACAGATCGCCCATACTGTCACCCCCTTTCACTGGCTCATGCGGCATTTCTTTCCTCACACTAACTGATACGGCACGATATGTAATACTATTCAAAAAAATCAGTTTTTTGGTTAACTCTAATCTTTCTATGACGATTTTTCGAGAGTTTGTCACCAGATCAACAGCGCAGCTACGGCAATGACACCCTCCCGTTTTTCCGTGGAGGAGAATAAATCTGTTAAAGCGGTTGGCAGGGCGGTTTAAACTGCTTTCAGCTGACGAATAAATTGAATGTGGCTCCAAATGGTGTATAGTTCGCCACTACAAATTTCATCGCTCTAAAATGGGTTATCATGTAAATCTCTTTACGCGCACTGCTTGCCTTCGCAGATGATCCCGTGATTCTCAGATGAAGATCACTCTCCTCAACGGCTGACCAGATCGGTTGCACCTTTCCAATTTTATTCATCCCCGCGCACATTTCATGCGACAATGAGTGTCCCGTTTATAGCTGTGCGTTACTCTGCATCTTGATTATCAGGAAGGGATAAATTTTATGGTTGATCAGCTTAGCGAATGGATTGCGCCTCTTTTGGAAGAATGCACGAAAAGAATTGCAGTGGAAGCAAAGAGAGAAGGAATAGAGTTGAGTGATATTGCCGGGTGTTACCCCGGCGAAGATTCATTTATCTCGGAGGACAATTCT
>CAIYUY010000036.1 GCA_903929485.1 uncultured Desulfuromonadales bacterium | reverse complement strand
CCTACATGCCCCCTGTCAACGCTTCGCCGCCCCCCTCACGAGAGGCCGACGCATGACTCGGAGTCACGGCTGGTCGCTAACCATTACCATGTAGGGACTTTCACCCATTACTCTTTGCCGGCTTTTACCGGCGCTTTCCCAGCGTCCCTCCCCCCTATTCCCGGAGTCGGCGCATGGAGGATGACATCGCTGTCCCCCGGTCCGACCCGCCAGGCGGCGTGTCCGACTACAACGTGAGAGTCGAACCCTATCTGGGTCAGGATCTCCCGGACAATTGCCCCGTGAATATAACTGTCTGAGCCGAGGCGGTCGCTGGCGGCCATGGCGTACTTGCGCATCGCGGCGGCCAAGCGAGGGATATCCACTTCCACATCGAGTCGAGCGCGAGCCACCGCCCGGCGTTTAGCTGCTCCCATACGTTTCTCCCCTACCAGGATATTACCCAGATCCAGCCGGCAACCATCCCCTACCCCGCTCGTGACACCCGTAGCAATACCATACAGGTTGATTTCCGGCGTAGTGAGGAAACATTTAGGCAGATGGTCGTCTTGCCGGCGCTCTGTCCATCGTTACTACCAATAGTGTAAGCGTCAGGCAACTGTAAACTGTTTTCTTGAGCAATGGTAACTACTCAGGTATTAAGGCTGAAGGCTGAAGGTTAAACCCATCTCGTATTAGTTGCCTTTATCAATCTTGCAGAGGTTTTCCTAATAGCCTTCAGTCTTCAGCCTGAGTAGTTACGAGCAATGGTAGTTTGGGAGGGATTCGGTCGGCAGGTCAAATCGTGCTGTCTGTTCTTTCCCGAATGAATCGAGGAGGGAGGATCTATATCGTTTCGGGATGGTCAGGGTGTGTGGTCGGGAGAAAGGGGGCAAACATCAAAAATAGCAATGGCGTAAGTATTCCCTGCGTCCTGCCACCTTGCAGCAACTTGCAAAGGGGCAATCCTGATACCATCACTCCACTGGAGAACTCTGGAGGTCACAGCGATTCAATATGTCGATATTTTTTACATATACTGTCGGAAACCTTTACAGTAACTTTATTTGGCTTGAAAAAAGTCTAACAAATTCTTACCCTGACACTATCGATTTCATGGCATGCTTATTGCAAGGTTGTCTAACCCAAAATGTTACGCCGAAATTTAAAATGCAGGCAGGTTCTTGATTTTTCCCATTTCTTGCTGCAGGAGTTATCCTCCTACCTCATGACTCAAACGGAAGTGATTTTTGAATATACCAGCATCGACTGCCGGATAGTTTTTGCCATACGACTTGATCACCATCTGCTCAGATTGCCGATGGTTTTATTATTAAGAATGCTGCAAGCACGTGGCCCAAAGATGGCAAATATTTAAACAGGAAAATGTATGATATTCAATAAAGCTCTTTTGACAGCAAATAGTCTAGTTCTTGCGTTTCCGAGAAAAAATGACGTACGTCGAGACATTATAGCGATAGAAGACGCTCTTCGCTCTGGCACGCATAATCACTATAAGCAGCCGGCACTCATATCGATACCTGATGAGATGGACCCGCAGATGCCTCGTATTATTTTTGAATCAAGCCATGGCTTTAGCCAAGTAATTATATCACAAACAAACATCGCCCTAAATGTGCAGTATTCTCCTGATTGGCAAAATAATTACCAAAAAGGTCAAGAATACATTAGCGAGCGAGCACATCTTTTATTTGACATTATAGGTAATGTTTTCAACAAAAAAGCCATATATACTGGACTAGCCTCCATCTTTACTATAAATACTCCTTCGTTAGAAGAAAAAATAATTGAGCATCTGTACAGGCACTACCAAAAATGCCCTAACAATAACTTAACTCATGATTTTGAAATAAAAACAACAAATATAGTCGATAATCTATATTTCAGTAACCTACAAATAAAAAACTTTCGAGAATGGCCACAGTGTGATACGCCGACTGAAAGTATTCGCTATAAACGATCTGATGCTGTAAAACGAGGCATACAGATAATTGGTGATTTTAATGACAGATATGGATTTAACGAAATAGATGGCTATGAGACTAATGTAGACACATATAAAGATATTATGAAAAAAAGTTTCTCAATAATTGACAATGAAATTCGCAGTCTACAAGAAGATATATATGTATAACGATACTAAACATGTAGCACTATTATCTATTTTATTGGCAGGTACGGTGATAACACCCAACTCATCGTTAACACCTCCTGTACATAGTGAATATCGTTCACTTGGCAGGATTCAACTAACAACATCAAGCTCATCAATTCTACCGTTTACTTTTATCCGACAAAATAAATTATTAGTCGGCAATGGTATCCCACCGAATGATTTTGCTTGGGTTAAAAAATTGTATGATTCTGAGAATACAAGCACAGGAGAAGCGTTATTAATTACTTTCGAAAACGTCGAAAGTCTAATCGAGAGTTCAAATTTTGAAAGTTGCAGCAGATTACTTGAGATCATAAATTACGAGAAATTAAAACCTGAAGTCTTAGTCGGATTTCTTAGGATCGCTTCTTCTGTAAGGCTAAATATAAGATCTTGGGAGTACGCACTAGAACAGACATCCATAATTTTAAGACAATCAGGCTATGATCCAAAAGTCGTGCTCAGAGGACTTTGTTAGTAGTGGCTATCGTTAATTTTCCAGATATCAATCCTTCGACGAATGTAAATAAAATCGGATTAGCATTATGCGGAGATCGAAACCAATGCCACATAGGTATTATATATAAGGCTGAAGGTGATGAATATCCTTTTTTTCTTCATCTAGCTTGGCATTATGTTCTCAGAAACGATCAAAACGTACCCAATAAATATATCTGGATAGACTTACCGTTAGACGAACTAAACAAGTCAGTTATGTCCCAATACTGTAAGCACCTTGCTATCAAAAATAGTGATGGCAATATACCTTATGGTTTTAATGTAGAAGGGAGATTTTTCGATAAAACCGGAAGCTGGATTGGAGAAGAAGGAGTTGGGCTTACATGCGCTACGTTTGTATTAGCTGTATTTAGAGCGATGTCCTTACCATTACTAAAGACAGAAGAGTGGATCTGTCGTATTGACGACAGAGAATGGCAAGAAAACGTTATTCGAACACTCATAACATCTGGAGCTTCATCAGACCATATACACAAACAACGTAGCAATATCGGTGGAGCTCGTTTCAGACCGAGTGAAGTTATGGCCAGTGCAACTTCTGACTATACGCCTATTGGATATATTGAAGCTTTGAATTTATCTGAGATGATCATTGAGCAGCTACATCTATATAACGATAAAATAAATTCAGGATAAAACATCTTATTTTGCTCCCATATTTAAGCTTAGCATGGGCGCAATTAGTTATGCATTTCAGCTTAATCTATCAGGTCTACAAAGTAATATTATGCCGCCACGAATACTCGTGGCGGTATTTTAAATTTGCCTATATCCCAGAGTGGCAGACCCACAGATTGAAAATTTATGATTTAACACTTCAGAGATACGGTTTCTCACTGCTTAACATGGCTAGGGTTCCGTCATATATTAGAGAAGAAATATATCCTTTGATCGACAATAAAAACTCAGTATTTAGAGACATAACCCCGACTTCAAGATTTCGATTGAAGGCATCATCCGTCAGATTGGCACTCGAAACTAAAGCGGTATCATCAACTATCGCGATTTTCGCGTGCAGTTTGCCGGGCCGACCGGCAGGATTCCTTTCTCGCTTTTCTAATGGCCAATGGTAGACCTCTACCGCAGCAACCAGCGATGAAGGGAAGGCTTTCAATGCGTCGTAACTCAACTGCCCTTCCGACGAATTTTCAAATTCGAGAATTAAACGGATGTGAACGCCGCGGTTCAGGGCTTTCAATAACTCGCCACTGAGACGCTCGACCTTTGCAGCAGCAAACGTGACTAATACTATTTCTCGCCTGGCATTGGCTATGAGGTCATAGAGAGCTTGATCAATCCTCCTGGCCGGAATCCGGTCCGCAGGCGACGGGCCGGACCACAACAACTCTACGTGCTGCTCGTTGCGCCAGTTAGTGTACAGGTTAAAGGATGTTTCAATACTCCAGCTCAGCGCTTCCCACGACATACGGGACGAGGCGACTCGCACCGTTGCCGTCATTAGAAAAGCAAGATCTGCGTTATGGGTACTTGGCAAACATTTCAGAACAGAATCAACCGTGGTTGTTGCCGGCAAGCGACGTAATGCACCGCAAACAGAAGTCAACCAGGCCGCAGGCGCATTGCGAATCAAGTTTTCAAGTACGCTAGTGAAAGTCTTGGGCATGAGCTCTTATCCAAAAAACGCCGTAACTCCGGAAGAAAACGTATCGACCAGTACGGAACGATCCAGGTAGCGGTTGCCACGTTCGCAGGATGTTTCAGGCGCAAACTGGCACGCATGACAACAGGCTCCTTGAATACCACGGCCAAGAGCATCCGGGCGATGGTCGGAGCAGAGCGGATCTGATGCGCACAGGCGCATGCTCTCTAATGCCTGCTGGAGATGGCGACCGAGAGTCAGAGGGTCTCCGAGTTCAACGAGACCACCCAAGGTGCCTTCGCTGTCCGGGGCGGCAGTGTAAAGTAATATCCCGGCCATGGAACCACCTTCCTCTCCAGGTAGCCGCGAATAGAGCCGCTCCCGTACACTGGCGGCAGTGTAGCCGCAGTCAAGTACAATCTGACGCATAAGAGCATGCGCCAGGGAGTGAAGCAGCACCAGGCGAATGCCCGGGAAATTGTCTTGTACCGGTTCCAGTTTGCGAAGCTTCCGCCACGCCTTATGTGATTCAAGGAACTCGTGCTGCAACTGCTGCACCTCCGGCTTACCCTGCCATGCAAGAAGAACCTCCTCACGAATGCGCAGAAATATACCCTCACCGCGGACCTCTGAGGCCGGCAGCCATCTCGGACTTTCACGACACAACTTCGTCAACCGTCCGTCATTGACTACCGTCGCCTCGGCGAAGTCGGCATTGGACTCGATCCGGGTAAAGCCCAGCAATGCGCGTACTTCACGGATACGCTCGACCAGTACCGTATCCTCGAAGTACGCTTCAAACCCTTTCGGCGGAGCCACTCGTTTCAATTTAAAGTCACGATTCTCAGCCGCGGCATCGGGATTCGAGAGCACCTGCCACTCCGGAAATTTGAGATCTTCCGGCGGAAGCTTGCCCCGGTTACCGGCGCGCTTATTCCCTATCTCGTTCCAGATTTCCGCATCACCATACTCGCTGAACAGTGGGATTAACGACTGAAACTTATGGAGTTTCTTCCGCAGCAACCGCACTTCATCAATATCTTCCGTATCCTTCAATTCCGCCCACTGTTCTTCGACAAACTTCCCCAGCTTGTCGGTCGCCCGCGGGATAGAGAGAGCGGAGAGCGATATGGAAAACCAGCTGTTGGATGCACCCAGGAGGATCGTCCTGGCCGGTTCTTTACAACCATGCTCGACCAGACGCAAGTGCGGGTGATGCCCTGAGCAGGAGAAAGGCGCATCAGGATCAAAGGCATCCGCCATCCGTCTTTCACTTTCACAGGTATGACACTTGACGATGATGTCGGAGGCATCACCGGAGGCGCCGAACTCCCGCAGGCTCAAGGTGGCAGGTCTGCAAGGCACATTACCCTTGTGTACAAAATCAAGCCACGGAAAGTCTGTCAGATGACCTTCACGACAGGCAGAGAGAAACCGCACCGAATGGGCCGCGGGTGGCTTCCCCCCCTGACTTTTCAGGCACCCTTGGTGAACATATTGCGTTCTGTCGGGTCGATAAGGGTCTTGCACCAACTTGAATACACCTGACTCGATGGTCGCCAGGGTATCGCACAGGGCGCAGCGCAACCACCGCGGGAACGGTGCTACCGGTACACCGATTGCGGGCGCAGCCGGGTCACGAGCCATACTGTCCAGCTTGATCGGCGGCAGGTAGAGTCTGTTCATCTGTGCGCCAAGCCTCTTCCGTATGGCCACGACCAAACGATCTTCCTCAATTTCCTTACAATAACGGGTATCCCAATCGTCCAACCCCATGACGAGCGCCGACATATTGGGGAGATCAATCAAGGAGCCGATCCCAAACGTATAGATCAGCTGGCTGGGGCGAAGTTCTCCGAGTTCATTCATGGTATCATCCTCAATCGGTATGTAGGCCCGCAGGGCGCTGGTCAAGGACCAGATCCACAGTACCCTCAACATCACGTAACGAGTTGAGGCAGGTAAACATCCCCCACTCCTTATCGCCGGCCTCCTGCAGCAGTCCTACGCTGGCCCCACCTTCCGACTTATACCCCAACTTGTGGTCCTTC
Source organism: uncultured Desulfuromonadales bacterium (assembly GCA_903929485.1). GTDB lineage: Bacteria > Desulfobacterota > Desulfuromonadia > Geobacterales > CAIOGM01 > CAIOGM01. The sequence goes on along the minus strand of CAIYUY010000036.1, from coordinate 11,409 downwards.
TGATTGTGTACCCGCCGCAACCATTCATCACGCCGGCGGTCCAGCATGTCTCTTATTCTGGTGGCAACCGCGGGGTCATGGGTCGCATTCCCGCCGCGGGTGCTTAGTATATCGTACACCTTGGCCCACACAGCATCCGTATCCGTAACCTCACCGGCCATGAGGTTGCCGTTCAGGTGGTCGTCGGATAGCCGCATCAACGCTGTCATCACGCCGGACAATCCGCGATCAAGCGCCCGCGCCGAGAATGGGGTCACCGACAGCGCTTCCACATGCTTATAAAAGGTTTCATGGTAATGCTCAAAACGCTCATAATGGGAAAGGTCTCTTGGACGCGCCCAGTTGAAGACCGTACAGACCAGACCGGGACCGTCAGCAGAACGCCCGACGCGGCTGGTTGCCTGAATATATTCCGACGTGTTCTTGGGCTGACCCGCTACCAGCATCAACCCCAGCCTATCAATATCTACCCCGACGGAGATCATGTTGGTCGCCAGGATCACATCATAGGGGACGGATGAAGATGCCGGTTTTCCCGCTTTGCGGTCAGCAGCGCGTTGGGCTTCCAGGGTCTTGTCGAAAGCTGCTTCCATCCGTTCCAGTATCTTCGGAATGTCAGTACCGGACTTGCGGGACGTCAGCTCTTCCAGGGCTCGGACGCGCCGCTTGGCTAAACCACGCTGATCAGCATCGCGCAGACGGGCGCGAATATCGTCCTCAACAAGCCGCCGTGTTCCCGCCAGCTCACGGATGGAGTTGAAGTACCCTGTCAAAGTCATCCAGGGATCAGCCAAGCGGTCATACTTATCGTAGAGAACCTGCGCTGCCGCCATGTGCGCCACGAAACTGCGGATCATGGTTACAGGGTAACGACGCCCAAAGGCGCTGATGCCGATATACCGACGCCCCGGATATTTAGCTCCTGTTGGACGTTGAATGGCGAAGAAGCTGTCACGGATGCTGGTTCCTTGGGGAGGGAACACTTCGAGCTTCCGGACGAATAACTTCTGAACCTGGTCCGGAGCACGCCGGATCGTAGCGGTTGAAGCCACAACCTTTGGCCGAACCTTCTGACCGTCAACCTCCCATGAACAGAGTTCATCCACTGCCGCCTCGTACAACCCAACCATTGACCCGAGGGGGCCGCTGATCAGATGCAACTCGTCCTGAATAATCAGATCGGGTGGGCGGAGGAATGCATGGGGGCGATTCTTGACCGATGGCAGTCCGTTACGCGCAGGGTGGGACTTACCGTCATCAATCTCAGGCGACAAAAAGCCATGCCTGTCGCAAACCTCAGTCACTTTACCGAACAGCATCTGAGTCGCCCCCTTCCAGGGCATCTGGGCGAACTTGTCAACTGTGGCAATCAACAGGGACGGCGGACGGCGATAGATTTCCTCATCGACCACCATGACCGGCAACCCCTCCTTGGGAGAGTTGCGCTCGGTGAATTCGCAGCGGCCAAGATTGTCACCGCAATACGTTACACAGCGGCCGATATCGCTGGGCGCATCATATACCCGCAGATGCTGCTCTTTGATTTCGCTGCCGCACCACGGACAGGAAGTGATCTGGTGGGGCGTACCGCTGGATGTGGGTTTACCACCGATAGCCTTTTGGCGCAGGGAGTTCGCCGCCGCGGCCAAGGTGTTCGGTGTTGTCTTGTTTCCCACCCAGAGACCCAGGCGAAACGGCGTCTCTCCCCATTTTCCCACATCGGCGCGGCGTATAGTCTCACAGGCGCAGATCAAGGCGGTAGCACGCTGGAACTGTTGCAGGGTCAAAAGCCGCAAGGTATAGCGCATTAACACCGCGATACCGTGATCTCCGCGGCGTCCCTCGACCACTCCCTGTAGCCGCCGCAAGGCCAGGGTGTAGGCGGTCAAACCAAGGTAGGCTTCGGTCTTACCGCCGCCGGTGGCGAACCAGAGCAGATCGGCGACGGCATCAGTTTCATGGCTCCGATCGGGATGATGCAGGTCCGACAGACTGGGGAGGTTCAGCAGCACAAAAGCGACCTGAAAAAGACGCCAACTGCGGTTCTCGGCTACATCCAGAGATGCCACACCGTCTGCAACCGACATCACTTTTTTGCGAACCTTCCGCGAGAACGTGGAGTGCAATCGTTGTTGCCACATGGAGCGGTTGGCGAAGCGAAAGGCTTCTTCCGCCAAGAGATCGGATTCGATCAGATCGATACCAGCCTTGATTCGCTGAAGAGCCCGAGTACAGTTTTCGGCCGAACGCTTGACTGCGTATTCATGACCCTTCAACCGTTCACCCGGAATAGTCAGCTTGGCAGCTTCCATCTTGATCCAGATTTCGTACGCAGTCTCTATCTGACGAAGGCTGAAGATCAACTCCGGTTTGGGCAACTCGGCCAGGTCCTTCATATCCATGGTCAGACCGGTGAGATTCTCGTCGTCAGCCGCCGAGCGGGGGGTCTGCTGGGGCACCTCAAAGGTCGGCACCCATTCCGTCTCGACCTGGGTAGCTCGCTCCGCCAACGGCTCCGGCAACGTGGCATGGATCGAAATGCCGTGTCCAACGGCGAACTCGCGCTGGTGACGGTAGAGCATCTCCAGGGTTTCGGTCTCTTCGCGGGTCAGCGGGTCCATTTTGGAGAGATCAATTTTAGCGCTTTTTCTCTGCACGAAGACCGGTTGCCCCTCAGCGCTATGGATGCGCAATTTCGGTTGAAACAACCACACCTCATCTTTTGGTTCACCTTGGCGCTTCCGCTCTTCTTGCTGGTTGACCATGAACAGGGTCACCACCCAACCATCCGCCGTCGAACGCATCCGCCCCTGAAGCTCTACCAGTGCATGGGCCGAGTGCAGTTGTCGCGCGGCAATAATGCCATCCTTCAGCGACAACACCATTGGAGGCGAAATTACCGGTTGCCGCTTCCAAACATTAGACGGGTTACCATCTTTCTGCACCTGGGTAGCACTCTTGATCCGCAGGTATTGTCCCCATTCTGCATCAACGACAATTTCCTTAGCGGTAGCGTCAACAATGAAGCTCAAGCCCATCGAAGAAGGGAAGTAGGTACTACCGGCGGGGACACCCGTTTCAGGTGCTCCTTCTTCGCCCTCGTCGCCATCGCCGGTTGCCAACTCATCCAATTGCTCACCAGGAATTTCGCTGGCCTTAGGCGCCAACATCCCAACAAGATACCGCTGGTAAGCATGATCCTCGTACTTACTTAATTCCTCATCCGGCCCACTTGCGGGACCGAGCAGGTCGCGGATAACCATGGCCGTGAGTTCATTGCGTAGGTCACAGGGGGTTTTAGGAGTCAATACCGGCATGTTAGCTGTTATGTGACTTGGCGTGGCAGACATTGTCATAGCTTACTCCGGATTACAGGTCCATCATCATTTGATTGACAGAGACTTTCATTTTATAAAATGCTGCAGGATAATCGCTTAATGCTAAAAAATGTTTTGGCTTAACAAAATATTTTAATATAATCTTAAATATCTGAACACTAATACCTCAGATTTAAGGTGATTTGCGTCAAAAAACATACCAAGCGTCTGTCATCCTGAGCAACGCGAAGGATCTGCTTTTCAAACAGAAGCAGATTCTTCGCTATCGCTCAGAATGACAACCTCTTGAATAATCATGGTATCGTCTTTGTTGCTAATCATCTAAATTACGCATATTCAAAACATTGTCAGCTGTTCTTTAGAGCTTATTTTTTTTCGACCCCTTTGTGGTGGCACTATTGAAACATTTGAAGCTCGTTCTCTCTCTTCTTCTGCTGAACGAAAATGATTTAATGCCAATAATTTATCGATAATTTCTCGACGTGCTGTTTCTGATAAGGTGAAACGTATACCCTGTTTAGTCTCATAAAAACCATGACCAAGGTCGATATTACTCCACCCGTAAGCATTAAAAACAGCCTCATCTAAACCAACATGGAGTTGTCGTAGCTCTATAATGTCAGAACTCTGTTCTTCATGGTTATGGAATCTATTATAAGTACGTGTCAAGCCTTCTCGCCTTTCTTTCATTACCTCTTTTCTGTGTAGAAAATAATTAGATCCTATATCGTGAAGTCCTTCGATAAACGCCGGAAAAGGAAAAGATTCAAAGCAGTCTGACGGTGAATAGTTAATATCCCTGCGCATTGTTGAGCTATATTTCCATGCCCAATAATAATGGGCACTGGACTGTAAAATAGCAAAATCTTCAAATTTGGAAAGAGGGAATACGGCTAATTTATGAGCAAAAACCTGCTTTGCAGGTACGATACCGAACCCAAGATGGTTATTAACAAGACTCAAGACTATCACTCGCTCGTTCTTGGAAATATTTGAATAAAGGGCAGGTCTCTTTTCCCCATATATCCACCATTTCATATAGAGTGGGTATCTAAGTTGATATTCGTCACCATCATCTTTCTTACGGGTTCTTTCTGGCTTTACTCTTTCTTCAATAATCGAAAGCAAATCAGGATAATCCGCCGCCACTTGGTCGGGGTAGTCACTCGGAACCACTCCATGACGTAACCATTCTTTGCGCCTTTTATCATCCGAGCTCTGCCAACTCCCCTCAGCCTCCCGGTTCAAGGGCCAGTTAAAAAAGTTGATAACACATCGTGTAGATGACTGGTCTGACTGACTATTGAGGTCTTCACCATTCAAATATGGGAAGAGGCAATCAGCATTAATTGGATTCTTTGCTATGAGATTTTGAGCTTCTTCCGGTGGAAGCACAAATCCCATTCCTAGGACGATAGATCCTTGAAAAGATTTATTTTCATTTGCCTTGAGACGATATGGTTTGCCATCAACACTCCCTGGCTCCATTAAAAACGGCGTAATCCCCTCAACTGATCGTTCATCTAAAAAATGATTGCCTTCCCATGTGCCTTTTCGAAGCCACACGTGGGCAATCTCCAGGTTTGCTACTCCTGGCCAAGGCTGACTGGAGTTAGCTCGTAGAAAAGAAAATCCTAAGTGTGCTATCTGCTCTAGTCCAACTTCTCTGGTACCCCCTTGCGAAATTGTATTAGTAGCAAGCAACCCTGTCATCCCACCTTTATGAAGCAATGAAGCAATGCGTAGAAAGAAGTATGCACATAAATCTGCGCTCCCTTTCTGGCCATTGGCGACAAATGCTACCAGAAAATCACGATAGTCAACGCCCAAAAGCCCTGTAATTTTTTGCCCTCCAATAAAAGGTGGATTCCCTACAAATGCATCAAAACCACCCCGTTCCAGAATTTCTGGAAAACTCAAAACCCAATGTAGAGGATTACGTCCCGCCAGTTTTCTTTTGCTGTAAGACTGTAACTCGTTTAGACCCTTAGCCCAATGGACTGCAACATAAGCCGACGTGGTTTCTCGTTCAGAATCATACGCCTTTCCCTTACCACCTATTAGTTCCATTGCGATCAAAGCATCCGCGGCGGCATACAACTTGGATGTCTCAACTTCCGCATCAGCATACAGTTCACTTTTTGCCTTAACCTGTTCCGGCGTATCCGATGGCATGGACTCTAGTATCTCGCGCTTTTTCCTTGCCTCATCAATATGCAGCCTTAAGTTGAAAGTCGCGAATTCCAGTTGCTTGCTGACACCGGCACGCAGACTGAAGTTTTCTAATTGTTCAAACGATGTAATGCCCAACAGGGAATCTCCACATTTGAAAGCATGGTCCAGAAAGGTAAAGGGGCGATTGGCATCTACCGTGATAAGCCATAACGATAATTTGGCCATCTCAACGGCCATTGGGTTGATGTCAACACCATAAAGACAACGATCCGCAACAACACGGCGAGCGATACCAATCCGTTCATAGGGGTCAACAGGAACTAGCCGTTCACTAGGTGATCCCACCGAAAACTTCCCATCAGGGGTAATCAGGACTTCTCCTGGGTGTAAGTTCTCAGCATTCTCCCAAGCGTCAACCAACCGTTCTGCCAGATACCGACAGGATTGAACTAAGAACGCTCCCGAGCCCATAGCCATGTCGCAGACCTTTAAATCGAGGATTTCCTTTGGAGTCTTCAACTTCCACTGTTCCTGCGGCCAGCCTTCCGCTGGGCCTTCATAAACTAAAGGCTCCAAGGTATGCTGGACTATAGGCTCAGTCAGTGAAGGCGGGGTATAGTGTGTGCCACTACTCCTTCGATCAGTTCCTGCTGTCACGTAAACACTACCGGCAAGCACTATCAACGGGTGCCCAAAAGAATCGTCACGGATTATACTTGTGAAAGGACGCAGACGGACAACCAGTTGTTCTTCCTGATTACAAGCAGTAAGAAGCTTGTGATCATCCAGAAGTCCGCCTTCATTCAATGCCCGCCGCAGAGCAGCGGGGGACCGGCCGGTTTCTTCTTTCAGGAATTCAACCAGCTTATCTTGCCCCTCAGCCAGTTTCGCCTCCAAAACAGAGAGCGGAATTTCCGGTTCTTTGGTACGAGTGCCTTTGATACCAAGTACTGGTTCTGTAGCACGGACTGCCGTATGGTCCAGCAGACCTTCATAGACGTGACCGATCTGCTCGACACCCAAAGCCCGAAACGAAACGCGGCGGGTCTCAGTCGTTGCACCTGCCCCCACCTTTGTGCGAATGCGTTGGAGAGAGTTGAGTAGATGCAGGACGACACGGTTATTTACCGCCAGCGGTTCAGCCACAGTGCTACGCCAAGCTGTGCCGGCAGCGCGACCCTCAAGAAAAGGATACCGATCAGGATCGAAGAGTGATCCGCCATAGGCCTGCATCAGCAGATCCTGATGTTGAATGCCGCCATGCACGGCACGGAAAGTTGCCAGGAGACGCGCCCAGGCATCAAGGCGACGCTCCAACACCTCTTCACCATACCGATCAGCCGCTTCCTGTAACTGCTCCTGTAACGTGGAGACAGCATAGTTGTCGTCATACATCGGCTTACCCAAGTGCAACAGGCCGCGCTCTTCGGCGGAAAAGAGGAACACGAGCCGCATCATGATAGTCAGGGCGGCCTCGTAGAGACTTGTCTCTGTGACACCGGTCAACAATATCCGGCCGCTTTCCCGGTCGAGAGCATCGAAGGACTGGACCAACACCTCAACTGCTTCGCGTACCTGATACCCCAACTGATCGGTGACTTCCTGTTGGTCATGGGCGCTCTCCTTGAGTAACGCCGCAAGAGTGCTATCGGTCGCTACTCCGAAGAAGCGACGAACACCAAGCAGAGAGTGAAATGAACGCAAGGTGATCGGTTCGTCCAGCCAGAGATTGCCAAACCAAGAAGTATATCCGGTAGTCTCACCCCGCGGTGCATATACCAGCATCCACCTTTCTCCATTGGTGACCAATCCCAAAGGAACCCCGGCCCCGTGAAGAAGCTCCATCATCCGCGTGGCCGGGGTCGCCTTCCAATGTTTCCCGATGACCGGCCTATCCAGTGGCTGGGATAATGGATAGCTGGAGATAAGCAATTGTGCGTGACCGGGGGTGTCGCTGCCGGCAGGACTGACAAGAGCGAAATCCGGGCGTAGTGTTTCGCCCATCTCGGGCATGCCGGCCTCTAAACCCGCCGGCAAGGATTGACCTTCCGTGATTAACTCCGGCGGATAACCCAGACCAGAGGTCAGCAGATGCAGCAACCAGGCGCGATGTTGACCTGGAGCGGTAGGGTTGTCGCGCCACTCCTCGTAGGCCAGACGCAAGGCCCTGGCTTGGGCTGGATCGCGAGGTTCCAGCCCTTGGGGAAAGACCCGCATCAGCACCGGGAGAGAGACAAAGGGGCCGGACGATTCAATGAGAGAGAGCCAGTCGGCGTGATGGCGGGCGACACTCATGACCGACCTCCTGTAATTTCGAGTACCGCTTTCCGCGGGATGAGCCAGGTAACGGCGACCGGGAATAAGCGAGCAGTGGGAGTGGCGAAACGGGAGCGGATGTGCTCTGACTCGCGTTTGATCTCCTCCGGAATTTCCTGATGACGACGGCGTAGTACGGCCAAATCCCGTTCACGTTGCTTTTTGCCGGGTTCATCTCCACCCAGATCGAGCAACAGCTGAGGCCCATCCTTACGATCCAGTTCCGCTTGGATAGCCTTTTGCAGTTCAGTCATGACGCTCTTTATTTTGTTGACCTCGTTTTCCGCCATCTCCACCAGATTCTTTTCAAGATTCTTGGTCCGATCAACACGTCGGGCTTCAAGCGCCGCCAACAAAGAACCACGCTGCTTAGGCCACAAGGCTTGAAAGCGAGCCTCGATGGCAGCCGGCGCCGGAGTATCGGTGACTGCCGCCAACGCCGCTTTGGTCTCACCAACATTAAGCCGACTGAAGCGACCTTCGATCAAAGCGCCACCCGCGGTGATGATCTCTTCATGCAGGCGATGGTTATCACCGCCCAGCACGACAATACGGCCATGAGCAATGACCACAGGATGAGACAAGGCGGAGTCATCGACCACACAGGCAGACACCCGAGAGAGACGCTTGGATTTAGTCCCCAACGACCAGATTTCAGCCCGCAACAGGCGCAGGCACATCTGGACCAACCGGTGGTTGAGGTGAGCAAGAACAACATCATCCCGGCCGGTAGCCAGAGCCGCATCAAACACAATAGGTCTGATCCGTTTGGTGTGCGGGTGCGCCAAACCATCGGTGCATTGCGCCCAGCTGTTGGACAGAGCCGGCAGACGAAATACCGGACAGCTCTTACGGACACCGGTTGAATCAGGCCAGATGCCGCTTACCTCAACGGGTAGCAACGGAGGTTGGTCGGCCAGTTCCAAACCGATACGCACTACGTTCTCTATATGTTCAGGAGTGAGATTCAGATCATGCTGAGTCTGGTGCAGTTGTGACGCCAGTTTCTCCAGTTGCTCACGGAGTTTCCTCTCGAACTTGAGCATCCTCCGGACCGGTTCAGCTTCCTGTTCGGCGCGAGTAGTGTCAAGCCGGTGGCGGCGACCAAGCATGGCCTCCTCTACCTGGGTAGCGATGACCGGACCCACCTTGCCCAGATCTTCTCTGATGGTCTCTACTTTGAGAGCCGCCCGCATCAAAAATTCTAGGTCCGCCTCCAGGTCACCCACCTTACCGGAAATTCGGGCCGTATCGAAACCGCTGCCGACGAAATGGTGAATATGCACCTCGTCCGCCTTCTGACCGTGGCGATCCACCCGCCCGTTGCGCTGCTCCATCCGATTCGGATTCCAGGGGATCTCGAAGTGGATGAGACGAGAGCAGTAGTTCTGCAGATTCACCCCTTCGGAAGCAGCGTCGGTGGCAAGAAGAATCCGCACCTTTGACTCATTGGGATGAGCCTGGAACGCGGCCTTGATCGGTTCACGTTGATCATTGGGCATGCCGCCGTAGATCATCTCCAATCGACCTTCACCGGCAAAACCGTCACGAGCCAGCAGATCAAACAACCACTTCTGGGTGGCGCGATACTCGGTAAAGATGATAACCCGCTCTTCATTCCACTTACCATCAGGGCGAAGCGTGGTTTTCAGCCAATTGATGAGCGTCTGCGCCTTACAGTCAGGACGCAGGCTTGTCTTGGCGGCGTATTCGCTCAGCTGCTTCAGCAAGGATTTTTCTTCCACCGAGAGAGGAGATAGCACTCCACTGACCGAACTGACGACTTCTCCGGTTTCGGTTTCGTATTCTTCATCATCGGCGTAGTCATCGGAGAAATCATCGATTTCGCGTGCCGCATAGCTGGTTGCTTTTCGTCCCCCGACAGTGGCGGCATGTTTTTCCAGGGTAATGCCAAATGCCGCGGGAGAAGAGAAAAGACGCTTCTTGAGCAACTTGAGAACGAATTCAGCGGCCATCCGTTCACCGTCAGAGGCGGCATGCTCAAGACGCAACCTGCTGTACTCCTGGAGAGCGCGATGGGCGGAACGTTCCTCATCGGTATAAGGAACGGGGAGATGCTTGACCACCCGCTCGGCAAAGCGTCGACTGCCATCCCAACGAAGTTTGAGTTCGGATTTCATCCGCCGGACCATGACTGCATCCAGTTGCGCACGATCCGGCGTCACCGCCCGGGCGAAGCGCTGACTGTCGAGCAGCTCCAGCAGAGCCGCGAAGCTTTCACGGTAGCCATTATGAGGGGTTGCCGAGAGGAACAGTTTATGTTCGAAGTGAGGAGCCAGGGAGCGGATGACGATGGTGCGCATCGAATCGGTGGCATACTTACCACGACCGGAAGGAGCGACGTTGTGGGCCTCATCAACGATCATCAGATCGTAAGCCCGCGGGAACGCCGGTTGATCTCCGGCTGGAAGCGTCTCTCGAAAGGTACGGAGGGGGCGCTCACGCTTGAGAAAATCGATGGAGGTAATCAAACGCGGAAAGTGGGACCAAGGATTTACATGGATGCCGCGCTTACGGCGCAGCCGGCTGATCGCCTCGCTATCAATGATACGGAAATCGAGGCCGAACTTATCGCGCATCTCCTCTTGCCATTGAACCTGCAACGATGAGGGACAGATGATCAGTACCGACCGGACCCGGTGGCGCAGGATCAGCTCCTGGACGACAAGACCAGCCTCAATGGTTTTCCCCAGTCCAACGTCATCGGCAATCAGCAGATTGACCCGCGGCATGGAGAGCGCCCTCACCACGGGGTCAAGCTGGTATTCATCAACCTCTATCCCGCTACGGAAAGGTGACTGTAAGGCCTTATCGTCCGCTTGAGACACGGCCCCCCAGCAGACTGCATCCAGAAATGCCTGTAGCCGCTTGGGATGATCAAAGGAGGCAGGGTCAGGAAGAGTAGACTTCTCATGGATCTGAGTGCCCGGCTCCAAATCCCAGATAACCTGTAGTTCCTCCCCAAGGCCATCATCCTCGACAGAGGATAGCTTGACCAGATGGCTGATTTTGTTTATCTCTTTCCCTAAACCAACGGCAGAGGGAATGATTTCCGTAACGACGAAAGGACGTTTGCGAACAACAACCAGTTGACCAATTTCAGGGACCATTTGCATATATACCCACTTTCACAAAAAACGTTTCATGGTATTGAAATGCTTATATAAAAAATATTTACGCATTACAGACTTTAAGCCTGCATCAGATAATCAACATCTTACTACCAGTTCGTTCATCAATTAAACTAATTTTTTTCCAAAAGTTAGCGTTTCTTACAACACTACTCTCACAAGCCATCCTGAGCTCTTCTTCTATATCGAGTTGAGTTATTCTTCGCCGCAACTTAAATGTAAAATGCTGTGCTAACATATTCATTAAAGGTTAAAATCGGTCAAGAGTATACAGGTTAAAAACTAAGGAGTATACAGGCGAATACGCCCTATGGCGGCACACGTCATTAGAATTAACCCAATAAGCGCCAATTGCACCCCAGAGTCTCAAAGGACACATTCACAGCCGGCATCAAACGCCATCTCCTTCGTTTATTCATCCCAGGGCT
>CAIYUY010000035.1 GCA_903929485.1 uncultured Desulfuromonadales bacterium | reverse complement strand
CTCCGCTGGTGCCACTGGGTCGCCTGCTCGAAGGCGTAGGCGGCACGGAGGATGGCTTCTTCGCCGAAGGGACGGCCGATGAGCTGGAGGCCGATGGGGAGCCCCCCCCCGCTGAAGCCGGCCGGGACGGAGATGCCGCAGGTCCCCGCCAGATTTACGGGGATGGTGAAGATATCGGAGAGGTACATCTGCAACGGGTCGTTCACCTTTTCCCCGATCTTGAAGGCCGGGGTCGGCGCCACGGGCGCCAGGATCAAGTCCACCTTTTCAAAGGCTGTAAGGAAATCGTTCCTGATGAGGGTCCTGACTTTCTGGGCCTTGAGGTAGTAGGCGTCGTAGTAGCCGGAGGAGAGGGCGTAGGTTCCCAGCATGATCCGCCGCTTCACCTCGGCGCCGAACCCTTCGGCGCGGCTTCGGCAGTACATCTCCAGGAGCCCCTTGGCGTCACGGTTCCGGTGGCCGAAGCGGACTCCGTCGTAGCGGGCCAGGTTGGAGCTGGCCTCGGCGGTGGCCAGGAGGTAGTAACAGGCCACCGCGTAGTCCGTATGGGGGAGGGAGATATCAACGATCTCGGCGCCCAAGCTCAGGTAGGTGGCGATGGCGTCGTCCATGACCCTCCGGACGTCGGGGTCCAACCCTTCTATGAAGTACTCCCTGGGGAGGCCGATCTTGAGACCCTTGGCTCCGCCGGTAAGGAGAGCCGTATAATCCGGTACGGGGAGGTCGACGCTGGTGGAGTCCTTGGGATCATGCCCGGCGATTGCCCCCAGCAGGAGAGCGCAGTCTTGCACGTCGCGGGTTAACGGCCCGACTTGATCCAGGGATGAGGCATAGGCGATGACCCCGTACCGGGAGACTCGGCCATAAGTAGGTTTCAACCCGACGCAGCCGCAGTGGGAGGCGGGCTGGCGGATGGAGCCACCCGTATCGGTTCCCAGGGTCGCCGTGGCCTGCCGAGCCGCCATGGCCGCGGCGGAGCCGCCGGAAGAGCCGCCGGGGATGCACTCCGGATTCCACGGATTGCGCGTGACACCGAAGGCGCTGGATTCGGTGGAGGAACCCATGGCGAATTCATCCTGGTTCAGTTTCCCCAGAAGGACGACTCCCCGATCCTTCAGCTTCTCCCAGGCGGTGGCGCTGTAGGGGGGGATGAAGTTCTCCAGGATGCGGGAGGCGCAGGTGGTCCGAACCCCCTCCGTCAGGAAGATATCTTTCAGCGCCATGGGGATTCCCGTGAGAAGATCCCCCTCTCCGGCGGCAATTCGCTTGTCCGCCGCCGCTGCCGCCGTCAGCGCCACCTGGGGGGTGACGGTGATGAAGGCGTTTACCTTGCTCTCCGTGGTCTCGATGCGGGCCAGCATCGCCTTGGTCGCCTCCACGGAGGAAAGCTCCCGTCGGTGCAGCTTGTCGCTTAGCTCATGTATGGTCAGATCAAACAGTTCCATGGGTATCCCCGGTTTGCGTTATTCATGGCGAAGGTGCAAGCTCCTATACGCCGGATTGGGTACTATAGCAGAAACGGGGCGATGGCCAAACAAAAAGTAAACTCCGACTTGAAAGCGAAGTCAGGAGATAGTAAAGTGAGGTGTGGTATCGTCATCACAGCTCACTGGGGAGGATTTTTTCGTGAAACGTTTACTCAAAGTTGCGGCTGTGCAATTCAATATAGTTGTGGGGGATGTGGATGCCAACGTAGCTTATGTGCGGAGCGCCCTGGCCAGGGTGGCCGCCCAGGGGTGCAACCTGGCGGTGCTGCCGGAGATGTGGAGCACCGGCTATTCGTATCGTAATCTGAACGAACTGGCGCTCCGAACTCCGGAGATTCTGGAGGAGCTGGGTCGGCTTTCCCGGGAGCATGGCATGGTCATTGTCGGGACTCTCCCGGAACCACACGGCGACAAGGTCTGTAACACCGCCTATCTACTGGACAAAGGAGAATTGGTGGGAACTTACCGCAAGATCCATCTCTTTTCCATGATGGGGGAGGACCGGTCACTGCATGGCGGCGACTCGTGGCTCGTGGCCGAGACTTCAGTGGGGCGAATTGGGGTAGTCATCTGCTATGATCTCCGTTTCCCCGAACTTTCCCGTCGTCTGGCGGTTGAAGGGGCGGACATTCTGGTGGTCCCGGCGGAGTGGCCCAAGCCGCGGCAGGAGCATTGGCGGGCGCTCCTCAGAGCCCGAGCCATAGAAAATCAGCTCTTCGTGGTGGCGGCCAATTGCTGCGGGATTCAGGCGAAGCTGGATTTCTTCGGGGAGAGCATGATCATCGGCTCCAAGGGAGAGCTTCTGGCGGAAGGCGGTTATGAAAGCACCGAGCTGATCGCGACACTGGACTTTGAATCCATGGAGAACTGGCGTCTCCAGATCCCCTGCTTCCTGGATCGGAAGCCGGAGTGCTATTAAGCGGCTAAAGGCTCTTCTGCTGATTGAATATGATTAATCATGTAACCTTTACTGCCGATGATGCGTCTGACAAGGTAGGAGATGATCCTACTACAAGAGGGAACTTTAAGAAGGGAGGCGATGGAGATGAAAAAAACATGTCTTGCCTTGGCTGTAAGCACGCTCCTTTTGGCCGGCGCCGTTGTAGGTCATGCCGACGGTTATCATGGAGGCGGGCATTACCGGGGCGGGTGGGGTGGCCCGCTGTTTCGGGGGGGTGTCTGGATAAGCCCCGGATTGGGGCTCTGGGGGGTTCCGCTCTATCCGTATTACGCGCCGCAACCGCAAGCAATCATCCAGCAGCCGCCGGTATATCTGGAGCAGCAGAACCAGCCGGAGGAAGAGGGGTATTGGTACTATTGCCCGAATCCCGCCGGTTACTATCCCTATGTTAAGAAATGTCCCGCAGGCTGGCTGAAGGTTGTCCCGACCCCCATGCCGCCGGACCGGAAGGAGTGAGCCATGAAAAAGCAGACGCGGGACTCAGTGGCGGCGGTGCTGTTGTTGGCTCTGGTGACGGGATGTGCTTCCGTTCCTTCGGGGCCCAGTGTCATGGTGATGCCGGCGCCCGGCAAATCTTTTGAGCAGTTTCAGAATGACGATATCATCTGCCGCAACTGGTCAGCCCAGCAGACAGGTATTTCGCCGTCGCAGGTTGCCGATCAGGACACCATCACGGGAGCCGCCGTGGGAACGCTGCTGGGCGCGGGACTGGGCGCGGCAATCGGCGCCGCTAGTGGGAGGCCGGGCGTTGGCGCCGCCATTGGCGCGGGGAGTGGCCTGATGCTGGGGACGGCGGGGGGAGCCGATTCAGGGCAGTTATCCGCAAGGGAGGCTCAGCAGCGGTACGACATGGCGTATCAGCAGTGCATGTATGCCAAGGGGAACCAGGTGCCGGGGAGTTCGGTGACCAGGACGCGCCGTGCTCGAAGCATTGCACCGCCTCCTCCTGATTATCCCGCGCCTGCTGCTCCGGTGATGCCGGGTTATGATCCGCCTTATCCGGTGCGGTAGGACGCATGCGGATCGATACTTCATCATTGTCTCCTGATTGCGACGATGACGACTTGGTCAGGGGCGCCGTCGGCGGTGATGACAGGGCGTTTACTCATCTTGTTACACGCTACAAGCGTCGTGTGTTCCGATTGGCTGCTCGCTTCACTCGCTCGGAACACGAACTGGACGATCTCTGCCAGGACATTTTCCTCAAGGTCTACGAAAACCTGGGACAATTTCGGGGAGATGCTCCCTTTGAGCACTGGTTGTCCCGTATCGCGGTCCGTACCTGTTATGACGCGCTCCGTAAGGAGCGTCACCACAGACGGCAACTCCCCTTGGACGAGCTGACCTGGGAATTGCGGGATCCGCGCATTGATGACCGGCATTCCGCCGCCGATGCCAGAAGCGTTGTGATGTGGGGAGTCGGGCAACTCAAGGCGGAAGAGCGTCTCGTCATCACCCTCATGGAACTGGAAGAGAAATCGGTAAAAGAGGTTGCGGCGTTGACCGGTTGGACAGAGGTTAACGTTAAGGTGCGGGCTTGGCGGGCACGAAAGGCGTTGAAAAAGATTCTGGGGGGTGCGGAGCATGAATGATACATCGGATGACCGTTTGGATCGTCTCTTTGCCAAGGCCCGCCGGGATATACGGGAAGCCTCAATTCGGGAAGAAGGTTTTGAGGGGCGGCTCATGGCGCGCTTGGGAGAGAAAAAATTCCAGGATGCTCCCTGGTACCTTTGGGCATGGCGGGCTGTTCCCCTTTTCTCGGCTCTGATCATCATGCTGGTCACGATGAGTGGTGTTCAGAATTCCGGCATGAGCTCCTACCTTTCACATGCGCTGACCGGGGGATATGAAGAATCCGCCCTGATCAGTTATTATACGGGAGAATGAGATGCGTTCAGGCAAGTCAATTACGGCGGTTGTCCTTATTTTTATGCTGGGTGCGGCAACGGGTGGGCTGACGGCGCATCTCATGTATCAAAATCGGGTTGAGGGGATGGTGAGGGGTGGTTCAGGCGCCATGTCCGAGATGATTCTTAAAAGGATGGAGCGGGAACTCAAGCTGGATGGCGCTCAGCGGGACTCCGTCCGAGGGATCATTCAGGAGACCCACGGCGAAATGAAACAGATTCGGCGTCAGTTTCGTCCTCAGACTCAGCAAATACTGGCGAAGTCGGAGGAGCGGATCAGGGCGCTTTTGCGCCCGGAGCAGAAGGAGGCCTTTGAGCGAATCATTGAAAAGCGGCGGCGTCAGTGGGAGGAAAACGGTGACGGCCCGCGTCCTGAAGGAACTCCCCTTGGAGGCGGCCCCTCCTTGCGGCCGTGAGTATTCGTGATGATAAAAATTGACGCCAATAAATCTTTGTTCAAAATAGTACTCTCTGTCCTGGTGCTGACGATTGCAGCATTGGCTCTTGGATATGTGGATTATATAACCGGCGACGTCTCGATTGATATAATTTATTTTATATTTATCGGAATTTCCACGTGGCGCACGTCCACGTTTATCGGTTTAATTTGCGTGACCGAGGTTGTTCTTGTAAAATTGTTTGCTGATTACTATGATGGATATACAATAAATACAAATCTGTACGAGTGGAATTCGTTCAGCTATGCTTTTATCTATACGATTACCTGCCTGATGGTTGGAAAACTAAAAAGTATCATAAATAAGTGAGTTTATCGTTTTATTTTATCGTAACCTTTTCCTGTTGAGTTCCGTCTTGCTTAGGCGGAAGGAAAAAATTTTCAACGGAGGAAACAGAAATGTCGGTAAACCGCAAGAGTATGGCTAGAATCGGTGTGATAGTCGGGATCGCGACAGTGATGGCCTTTGCAGGTCCGGCGCAGGCAGACCCCGGGGGGTGGGGCGGTGAGCCGTGTGGCAAACATCAGCGCCATGGAGCCAGGGAGTTTGGACAAAAGCTTGGGTTGAGTGATGCCCAGAAAGCTCAGGCAAAGGCTATTTTTGAGGGTAACAGGGGTGCGATGAAGCCGATTTTCACGAATCTCCGTGGCGAGGAGAAAAATCTGCAGGCATTGATCCATGCCGACAACCTTGATGAGGCGGCGATTCGGGCTGAAACCGCCAAGATTGCCGGAATTCAGGCGGATCTCAATGTGAACAGGGCGAAGGTGGGGGCGCAGTTTCGCGCAATTCTGACCCCCGCACAAGTGGCGATTCTGAAAGCCATGCCGCGAAAGTGCCATAAGAAAGATGATGTGGCTTCCTCTCCCGTAGAATAGCCCTGGACGGCACCATCACCACGTCAGCGGCCAAGAAATGAATGCTCGCTTCCTGGTTGCGCCGTCAACGTAAAAAAGGAGGGCTTGCTCCCCGGCAAGTTCTCCCCTTGGGGTCGCTCCCTACCTCCTGGAGCGGCCTCCTTTTTTTTGTTGCGGAATAACTGAAATCCGATCACATTAATCAACTTGGAATGTTTTCAGAAGTTATCCTGATGGAGAACCACTGCTGTCGGTTTTCTCGGACAATCCCAGAGAGGGAGGAGATATCATGAAGAAAATACTATTTATTGCAGTTGCGGCGCTCTGGCCCGCGGCTGCCGGCGCGGGTGTGGATCTGAACATATCCATCGGTCTGCCGGAGCCTCCACCTCGGATCGTCGTGCCGGCGCCACCACCCCGGGTAATGGCGGTACCTGTTCCGGATCCCGGTTTTCCCCAGTGGGCGCCCGGAGGGGGGCCGCGATTCATCTTTATACCTGCTCTTGGCTTTTATGTCTCCGTGGCGACCCCTTACGACATCATCCTGATGGACGGGAATTACTATTATGCCGGCAGGGGGGGGTGGTATGCGGCTTCCTCGGGTAACGGTCCCTGGGTGCTGACGCGGCGCATTCCTCCGACTCTGCGGAGATACCGGACGGAACAGATCCGCTCGTATCGGGATAGGGAGCTCCGGGAGTACCAGAGAGACCGTGAGCATTATCGCGGCCGGTGGTACGAGCCTGAACGGGACGGAAGAGTGGACCGCCACGAGAGGCGTGAAGAGCAGTATCAGGGAGAGAGGCGTCACGATCGCTGATGGGAGAGCCGGTTGTAGTTAATGACCTCACCTCTGCCGAGGCGCTTTATAACGAGGGGAATCGCCGGATGGCGGGTGATGATGCGACCGGGGCGGAGGCCTGCTTTCAAGAGGCGATTAGGCTCGAGCCGGGACTGGCCCAAGTTCACGCAAACCTCGCCCTCCTGCTGGAGCAACAGGGGAAGCCGGCAGCCGCGGAGGATCATTATCGGCGCGCCATAGCCTTGAACCCTGGTCTTGGCAGATCCTACTCAAATCTGGGAGCGCTGCTGACCAACCAGAAGCGGTTCATGGAGGCCGAGGCCGCGTACGGGGAGGCGTTGAAACTTATTCCCGATTTTCCGGCAGTCTGGTCAAATCTCGGGGTGCTGCTGGCATGCCGAAAGCAGGAGCGGGAAGCGGAAGAGTGCTACCGGAAGGCCATGGCTCTTGACCCCGACTACCGGTTGGCTCAGTTCAACTTGAGCTACCTGTTACTGCGTCAGGGGCGTTTTGAGGAGGGGTGGCGCTGTCTGGAGGCGCGAAACTGGTACGCTTGCCTGGAAAACAGGCTCCCCTGTCCCCGCTGGCGAGGGGAATCGCTGAAAGGTCGCTCCTTGCTCATCGGCTTCGAGGCGGGGCATGGCGACATGATCCAGTTCTGCCGGTTCGCGGCGCTCTTGAAGGCCCAAGGGGCGGCTCGAATCACCCTGATCTGCCATCCGGCGTTGAAAACATTGTTCAACTCCCTGGAGGCTCCGGATCATATCCTTGCCTTTGATGAGAGATTGCCACCTGGGGATTGGGATTTCTGGACTCCACCCTTCTCCATACCGTATTTTTGCCGGATTCGGCTTGATTCGATTCCCGCCGAGATACCCTACCTGCGGGCCGATACAAAGCTGGCGGAAACGTGGTGTTCCGAACTGGATCGGGAGTGCGCCCCTTCCGATCTCCGGGTCGGCCTCGTCTGGCAAGGGAGCCCTGACTTCGAGAACGACGCCCAGCGTTCCATGCCGTCTCTGGGACTGCTGGAACCGTTGGGCGCTCTCGTGGGGGTCCGCTTCTTCAGTCTGCAGAAAGGGAGAGGCGAAGCGGAGGCGACATCTCCTCCGGCGGCACTCCACCTGGTGAATCTGGGGCCACGGATGAGGGACTTTGCCGATTCCGCCGCCATTGTGGCGAATCTTGACTTGGTCATCTCCGTTGACACCGCCATGGCCCACCTGACGGGGGCGCTGGGTAAGGAGTGCTGGCTGCTCCTCCCCGATTACATGACCGATTGGCGCTGGCTTACCGACCGCAACGATTCCCCCTGGTACCCCGGCGTGATGCGTCTTTTCCGTCAGTCCGCCATGGGTGGGTGGAGACCGGTTGTTACGGAACTCCGCCGGGCGCTTGAAGAACTGCTGCAACGTCGCAGCGTAACCGACCATATCAACATCAAGGATAGTGAGTATGCCGGAAACCGTCAAAGAATCTAGCGAGTCAGCAGTGGAAACGGCCGGCCGGTCATTTTTCAGGAAGCGGCGGTTTTGGTTCATGCTGCTCGGCCTGGTTGCAGTAGGCAGCTTTGCCTTCTGGAAAACAGGGGGCCAACGGCTCTACCCTGCTGCCGCCAAGCCGGGGAATAAACCGCCATCACTCCCGACGCCGGTCTTTGTGGCAACCGCCCGCAAAGGGGAGATGAATCTGTACCTCACCGGACTGGGCGCGGTCACTCCCCTGAATAGTGTTACGGTGCGGAGTCGTGTTGATGGTCAGTTGATGTCGGTTCATTTCAGGGAAGGGGAGACCATCACCAAGGGGAGTTTGTTGGTGATTATCGACCCCCGCCCGTTCCAGGTGCTATTGACTCAGGCCGAGGGGCAGATGGCCCGTGACCGGGAACAGTTGAATAACGCCCGGATGGATCTTGAACGGTACCGCCTCCTCTGGAAGCAGGATTCGATTCCCCGGCAGCAACTGGAGAGCCAGGAGGCGCTGGTGAGGCAGCTTGAGGGGGGGGTTAAGGTAGACCAGGGTCAGTTGGATAGCGCCAAGCTGCAACTCGCCTACAGCAGGATCACTGCGCCCATTACCGGTCGTGTCGGTCTCCGGCTGGTGGATCCGGGGAACATGGTCCACGCGGCTGATCCGGGGGGCTTGCTGACTATAATCCAGACTCAGCCCATGGGGGTGCTCTTCCCGCTCCCCGAAGACGCTCTCCCCCAGCTCCTGGCCAAGATGAAGGGGGGGCATCTGAATGTGGAGGCCTTCGATCGTGAGATGAAGTTGAAGCTGGCCGACGGAAAACTCGCCACCCTGGACAATCAGATCGATCCCGCCACCGGCACCGTGAAGCTCAAGGCGCTCTTCGCCAACCGGGGGGGCGAACTTTTCCCCAACCAGTTTGTTAATGCCCGGCTCCTGTTGGAGGTGAAGAAGGATGCCGTCATCGTCCCCGCAGCCGGGCTTCAGAGGAATCCCCAAGGGGCCTTCGTTTTTGTACTGAAAGCGGATAAAACAGTGACCATGCGATCGGTGAAGATCGGCATTGTCCAGGGAGGAGATGCCTCCGTCATCCAAGGGTTAGCGGAGGGAGAGCAAGTTGTCGTGGATGGCGCCGAGAGGCTTAGGGAGGGGAGCAAAGTGGAGGTAAAGGATCGGGAACAGTCGGGAAAGAAAGGGACGAAGGGTCAAGGGAAAAAAGGTCCATGAATTTTTCCGGAATCTTCATTCTCCGACCGGTGGCCACCACCCTGCTGATGATCGCCATCATCCTGGCCGGGGCCGTGGCTTACAGGCAGCTCCCCGTTTCAGCTCTCCCCCAGGTGGACTATCCCACTATCCAGGTACGCACCTTCTATCCCGGCGCCAGCTCCGACGTCATTGCTTCTTCCATAACGGCTCCGCTGGAGCGTCAGTTCGGGCAGATGCCGGGGCTCACTCAGATGACCTCCACCAGCTCTCACGGCTGCTCGGTGATTACCCTGCAGTTTACGCTGGAGCTTCCCCTGGATGTGGCGGAACAGCAGGTTCAGGCGGCCATCAATGCCGGTTTCAACTTCCTCCCCAAGGATCTCCCCAACCCGCCGGTCTACAGCAAGGTTAATCCGGCCGATGCCCCCATTCTGACTCTGGCCCTCACCTCGGATACCCTGCCGCTCCCCAAGGTGGAGGATCTGGCGGATACCCGTTTCGCCCAAAAGATCTCCCAGCTTCCCGGTGTGGGTATGGTCGGCATCAGCGGCGGACAGCGTCCGGCCGTCCGGATTCATGCCAATCCCACGGCCCTGGCATCCTACGGGCTGACCCTGGAAGATCTCCGCGCCGCCCTGGTGGCGGCCAACGTGAATCAAGCCAAGGGAAGCTTTGACGGGCCGCGTCAGTCCTATATCATCGGCGCCAATGACCAGCTCTTTAGCAGCAAGGAGTATCGTTCACTGGTGATTTCCTGGAAAAATGGAGCGCCGGTACTCCTTCGGGATCTGGCGGAAGCCATGGACGATACGGAGAATGTGAACCAGGCGGCCTGGATGAACAAAACACCCGCGGTGATCGTTAACATCCAGCGCCAGCCGGGGGCAAACGTCATCCAGGTGGTGGACCGGGTGAAGCAGCTCCTCCCCCAGCTACAGGCGGCGCTCCCCGCATCGGTGAAGGTGACCCTTCTCACCGACCGGACGGTCACCATCCGGGAGTCGGTGAAGGATGTGCAGTTCGAGCTGCTTTTGGCCGTGGCCCTGGTCATCCTGGTTATCTTCCTCTTTCTCCGGAACCTCCCCGCCACCGCCATCCCCAGCGTGGCCGTGCCGCTCTCCCTGGTGGGAACATTCGGGGTCATGTACCTCCTTGATTACAGTCTGAACAACCTTACCCTCATGGCGCTGACCATCTCCACCGGCTTCGTGGTGGACGACGCCATCGTCATGATCGAAAATATCACCCGCTACCTGGAGGAGGGGGAGAGCCCCCTGGAGGCGGCCCTCAAGGGGTCAAAACAGATCGGTTTCACTATCCTCTCCCTGACCGTATCTCTCATCGCTGTCCTCATTCCGCTTCTCTTCATGGGGGATGTGGTGGGGCGGCTCTTTCGCGAGTTTGCCGTGACCCTGGGGGTGACGATTCTCATTTCGGCGGTGGTTTCCTTGACCTTGACTCCCATGATGTGCGCCCGCCTCCTGAAGCATATCCCTCAAGAGCGTCAGGGGCGCTTCTACCACCTCTCCGGCCAATTCCTGGAGTGGACCATCGCCGCCTACGGTCGGTCTCTGCGGTGGGTGCTGCGCCATCAGAGCGCCACCCTGACCGTGGCCGGGGGTACCCTGCTCCTCACCGTGCTCCTCTATCTGCTTATTCCCAAGGGGTTTTTCCCTGTTCAGGATACCGGCGCCATCCAGGGGATCTCGGAGGCGTCTCAGACGGTCTCGTTTCCCGCCATGGCTCTACGGCAGCAGCTCCTGGCCGGGGTGATTCTTACGGATCCGGCAGTGGAGAGTATTTCCTCCTTCATCGGGGTTGACGGCACCAATACCACGCTGAACAGCGGCCGGATACTGATCAACCTGAAACCGCTGCAACAAAGGAACGCCAATGCCACGGAGGTCATACGCCGCCTGCAACCGAAGCTGGCCCAGGTGGAGGGGATTACTCTTTTCATGCAACCGGTGCAGGATCTCACCGTGGATGCCCGGGTCAGTCGCACCCAGTACCAGTTCACCCTGGAGAGTCCGGACTCCGAAGAACTTGCCGCCTGGGCCCCGAAAGTCGTGGAAGGCTTGGAAGGGAGGAGTGAACTGCGGGACGTGAGTAGCGATCAGCAGAATCTGGGGTTGCAGGTTTTACTGAACTACGATCGCGCCACCGCGGCTCGGTTCGGCATCACCCCGCAGAACATTGACGACGCACTGTATGACGCCTTCGGCCAGCGTCAGGTCTCCACCATCTTCACCGACCTGAACCAGTATCGGGTGATTTTGGCGGTAAAGCCCCAGTTTCGGCAGGAGCCATCCGGACTGAACTCCATATATCTCCGTTCCGCCGCGGGGGGCCAGGTGCCGCTGTCGGCCATCGCCACGGCCACCCAGGGGAAGGGACCGTTGGTCATCAATCGACAGGGACAATTCCCCGCCGTGACCGCTTCCTTTAATCTGGCGCCCGGTGTCTCCCTGGGGCGCGCCGTGGACGCCATCGAGGCGGCAACCAAGGAGATGGGACTTCCCGCAAGCATCAAGGGGAGTTTCCAGGGAACCGCCCAAGCCTTCAAGGCCTCCCTGGCCAATCAATCAATCCTGATCCTGGCGGCCCTGATCACGGTCTATATTGTTCTGGGGGTTCTCTACGAGAGCTACATTCACCCCATTACCATCCTCTCCACCCTGCCATCCGCCGGCGTCGGGGCGGTCCTCTCCCTCATACTTTTTCGTCAGGAGCTCACGGTCATCGCCATCATCGGCATCATCCTCCTCATCGGCATCGTGAAGAAGAACGGGATCATGATGGTGGATTTCGCCCTGGATGCGGAGAGAAACGAAGGGAAACCGCCCCAGGAGGCTATATACCAAGCATGCCTTCTCCGGTTTCGTCCCATCATGATGACCACCATGGCGGCCCTTCTGGGGGCGCTTCCCCTGGCCATGGGGAGCGGCGTCGGCTCGGAACTCCGGAGGCCCCTGGGGATCTCCATCATCGGCGGCCTGGTCTTCAGCCAGATTCTGACCCTCTACACGACGCCGGTCATCTATCTGGCGTTTGATCGGATGGCGCGGCGGAGAGGAAAGGGTCGGAAGGCCCCATGAACATCTCTTCCACCTTCATCCGCCGGCCGGTGGCCACGACTCTTCTCACCGTGGGACTCGTGCTGGCCGGGATCATCTCCTTTCGGCTCCTCCCCGTGTCGCCGCTCCCCCAGGTGGACTTCCCCACCATATCGGTCTCCGCCGGCCTCCCCGGCGCCGACCCGGAGACCATGTCCACCTCGGTGGCCGCCCCCCTGGAGCGGCAGTTCGGCCGGATCGCCGGGGTCACGGAAATGACCTCGGTGAGCAATCGGGGGAGCTGCAGCATCACACTGCAGTTTGAGCTGAACCGGGATATCAACGGCGCGGCCCGGGATGTTCAGGCGGCCATTAATGCCGCCCGGAGCTATCTCCCCGCCAATCTCCCCAGCAACCCCTCCTACCGGAAGGTCAATCCCTCCGACGCCCCCATCCTGATCCTGGCGCTCACTTCTGAAAGGGTCAGTAAGCCGCGGATGTACGACGCCGCTTCGTCGATTCTCGCCCAAAAGCTCTCCCAGGTCAGGGGAGTCGGTCAGGTCTTCGTGGGTGGGGGAGCTCTCCCGGCTGTCCGGGCGGAATTGAATCCACTGGCGCTGAACAAGTACGGCATCAGTCTGGCCCAGGTTCGCGGCGTGCTGGCCGCCACCAACGTCAATCGCCCCAAGGGGCTTTTGGCCAACAACAGCAGCTCGTGGGAGATTCACGCCGATGATCAGCTGAAAAAAGCAACCGACTACCGGGATCTGGTTGTCAGCTACCGTAGCGGCACGGCGGTCCGTTTGGCGGATCTGGGTACCGTTGAGGAGTCGGTGGAGGACCTGAGGGTCAGCGGAGTGGTCAACGGTGAACCGGCGATCATGGTGATCGT
>CAIYUY010000034.1 GCA_903929485.1 uncultured Desulfuromonadales bacterium | reverse complement strand
ATGAACTGCTCAATGTAGCGCCGCTTGAGTCTCAGAATCTTGAAAATACCGAAATCCAGATCATTGGCGTCGAACTGGAACATCTCCTTGAGAAACTCTGTCAATTGCTCGAATGCCGTTTTCATGAAATCCCTCGTCGGATACTAAAAAGGCGAAGATCGTAATCTTCGCCTTTCGAATTAAATCTTCAGGCCGCCGGCAGTTGCCTGCACTCCCGCATCATTTTGTCAACCCGATCGACCGCTTCACGTGCGTCATCCAGTGTCACATGGGGTTTCAGGTCGTGTAGTCGTCGGGCGCGGGCGGTGACATCATCACCTGCCACCCCCTCCCGAGTGACATACAATGCCGTCGCCAGTTGTTCCAACATCGTCACTTTGCTGTCGCCGAGGTTGTCAGCGACAAATTGGACGGCGGGAAGGTACTTCGCGGTTGTTTTCGGATATTTTGCTTTAATTTGACCGGCCAGTTGTCCCGGTTTTATTTTAGGACCGTATGGAAACGGCATGATCTCTTCCTGCAGGATGCCGTCAGCCTTGAAACGGGCAAGATCATCGGTGAGATCGAAGGAATAGGGGCCATGCTTGTAGAGAACAAAGTCCACATCAAGCGGTACCCCAAGCATTTCCTTGAGGAGATACGCTGCTTTTTGCAGATGAGTCTCACCGCACCAACTTCCCCTATCCCTCAATGTTTCCGCCAGTGACAGCAGAACAGCGGCTTTATGCAGGCGTTCCATGGTTATTCCTCCTCTGCGTGATCAAGAATTTCTGAAAGATGCCCATCGATCCATCGTCGGGCTTTATCTCGAATTTCCGGAGTCACGTACACGCGACCGACCGTTATGGGCGGGAGCTTATCTTTAAGGATTTGAGACTCTTGCCGAGACCAAACAATCCGGTCATCACTTTTCAGTATGGGGAAGTTGGGCGACTGAGACGATCCGGGGGGTGGATCATCACACCGGACAGCATCTTCACCGAACTCTCGACAGGTTGCGTCATATACCGCCCTGACTGCGTTGGCGTTCCTGGCGAGATCATCCGGGTTTCGTTCATAAAGTACCTTGAAATGCCGGCGCGTCATGATTCGTTGAGCAATGTCATGAGCCGGATGACCGGGTTCCCGGGATACCAGACTGATGCCGGCAGTCACCTCATTGTCGGTCATAGCCAGATGCTGTTCCATATCCGTAGGATACTTTCCGTCCGGTAGCCATGCCATTAGGAAATCTTTGAGGTGTTGGTCGTATATCCTTCTCACGCTGTGAAAATATAACTGCGTGAACATGAAGTATCTGGCAAGCAGGAGCGCTTCGGCTGAATGAATCCCGCCGACTTCTACCCCGAGCATCGGCTCGTCGTAGTCATCCTCATCATTATGGACAGGAAGAATCCGAAGCGTATCCACCAGACGATAGTGATCAAACTTACCGTAGGCCACGCCGCTATGGTGTGAGTCCCGAAGGAGGTAGACGATCCGGTCAACCCCGAAGGCATTGCCGGTTATGATCTCGGCAAGAATGGATTCCCACGGAGTATATGTTACCTTCTCGAACTTTGAAAGCTCCTTTTCGCCTACCGATAGTTTGACGACATCCTCAACCTTGATCGGAGGTGTCATGTCGCTGAAGATATCCCGCATTTCCGGGCTCCGAAGTAGTTCCACCGTAAGTCGTTCGTGGTTCCACCCTTTTGGCAGGAGTTCTTTTTCCGCAGCATGCGAAAAAGGAAGGTGCCCCAGGTCATGGCAGAGAGCGGCCATGCGGAGGACCTTACGCCAGTAGGAACGTAAGTCGTCTCTCTGGGGAATGATCCCCGCAACTTTTGGATGAACATTGAACGGATTCGTCACAACTGAAAAGACACGATCGGCAAGCTCCATAACGCCGATGGAGTGCTCGAATCGCCTGTGGGTTGCGCCCGGATAGACCAGATACGTCAACGCGAGTTGGTGGATATAACGTAACCGCTGAAACGGTCGGGAATTGATTGCGGAGCGTTCGTCGGAGTCGAAGTAGGCAAATACATGAATTGGATCACGAAGTTCATGAATATTTTTGCTCATGGTATTTCATCATCCGCGAAATATGTTCAGTCGACGCCTCGCAGTTCCTTATCCGGATCATCGGCGACATCTTCCACGAAGGTATTTGACCACGCCAGTGCGTCTTTTTCTCGGACAATGTCCGCCGCCATTTCGCGATAGGCGGCGTCAAGCTCATTGGTCAGTTTCTGTTTCATGAGAGTGTGCCCTCTTTTATACGCACTAGCACCGACGTTCATGGTTCGACAGGCTCACCACGAACGGAAGATTGAAGGGGCGCCCAAAAAACAAAAGCAGATTCTTGGCTTCGCTCAGAATGATAAGTTGGGGTCATGTCTCATTAGGTCAACAGAGTGGGATTCAAATCTTGTTGATGAACACCTCTCGCGGCTTGCTGGTTCCGTCGCTGGGGCCCACGATCCCTTCCTTTTCCATCTTCTCGATGATCCGGGCAGCCCGGTTATAGCCGATGCGCAGGCGGCGCTGAACCATGGAGATGGAGGCCTGCTTGGCCTCCGCCACCAGAGCCACGGCGTCGTCGTACCGGTCGTCAATGACCTCGTCTTCATCGTCGGAGAGCTTGTCATCCCCCGGCTTCATGGCCATGATGGATTTGTCATAGACCGGTTTCCCCTGCTTCTTCAAAAAGTCCACGACTCGCTGAACCTCGGCGTCGGAGACGAAGGCGCCGTGCAGTCGCTGGAGCCGGGAGGTTCCTGGCGGCAGGAAGAGCATATCCCCCATCCCCAGAAGGGTCTCGGCGCCGTTACAGTCCAGGATGGTGCGTGAGTCTGTCTTGGAAGAGACCTGGAAGGAGAGTCGAGCCGGGAAGTTTGCCTTGATGAGACCGGTGATGACATCCACGGAGGGGCGCTGGGTGGCCAGGAT
>CAIYUY010000033.1 GCA_903929485.1 uncultured Desulfuromonadales bacterium | reverse complement strand
CAGGTAGTCATACTCACGTTCATGCTGGATTTCGATGATGATAATCTCGCCGGAACTGTTTTTAACCTTCAGGTCGACCCGGTTAAATTTATCGACAAAGTTTTCCTTGTTGCTTTCGCTTTCCAGTAATTCCAGGATGATGATCTCTTCGTTTAGTAGTTCACTCAAAAATCCTTCCAGGATTTCAAAATTAGCCTTGCTACGGAGCAGACGTTTCATGGCCCAGTCGAAGGTAATAAGTTTTCGTTCTGGTTTACGTTTCATACTGTTGCCTCGCACTCCGGAAGTTCCGGTGCTTCACTGTTGGGCGATCAAGCTGAGGCGAAAGTTGTTTGCGACAACTTCACGATCCAGTCTGGTAATCTACGTTTATTCGCACGGAGGTGCAAGGAAATATATGAAAAAAAATGAAGGTTGTCAGGAGGGAATTTGAGGGGCACCACCTGTTTGGTGATCATTCCCTTGTCCGCGTATTCACACATAGGCCCTTTTGAGAAAGAATCAGACCGTAATCTCTTCCGGTTTCAACCAGACCATCTGCAGTGATGATTTTACGGATATCTTTCTTAACTGCTTCAGCCATGATAGTTCCTCTTGAGCGATTCCCACAAATCCGCGTTCGCCACGTGTTCCATAGTATCGTATTCACCGGAAGATATCAAGCAAGGTGCGCCGGATTGCGAGTTGTCGTAGAGACGCCAGGTGTCGGCAATCGGGCGATATAATTCGAAGAAATTCTTCAGTCCGGCATGATAGCGTCGGAGGATTGTGTCTTCATGTACATTGTGTCCACCTATTTTGACCCTTTCCGCGACACGGGCTATCGAGAAATACGGGTTCGGCAGCCAGAGATAAAATAGATGGAAGGAATACTGCAGTGACTCTTGGTCTGGGACTTTCTCTGCCTGCCGTTACTCGGGGAGCTCGCTGTGGAGAGCGAATAGTCGCAGAAAGAGGTTGGCAACTAAAGTAGGACGAGAAACGCCGAAAAGCAAGGGCGTCCCCCTGTACACCGGACGAGAAACGCCGAAAAGCAAGGGCGTCCCCCTGTACACCTGTACACAGGGCGTCCCCCTGTACACCCAGGGCGTCCCCCTGTACACCTGTACACCCCTGTACACCCCTGTACACCAAGCAAGGGCGTCCCCCTGTACACCCTGTACACTCATCGGCGCTGTATACTGTCGCGACGGTAACGTCAAAAGCTACTCTATCCGCTCACCGTTACGCAGGGCATTGCGCACTGCGCCCAGTTTGGCGTCCATCTCTTCAAAGAGCTTCAGATTGGCCCGCTCTGCGTCACTGGTGGTGATGATGGCGGCGATGCCGCCATTCTTGAAGACCAGACGCCGCTCCCCCATGAGGGCGAGAATGGGATCGTGAGTCGCCATGAGGACGATCTTTTGCTTGTCCACCAGAGTCCGGACGGCCCGTTTCCGGTCGATGCCGGCGTTCTCGATCTCGTCGATGAGGACGATGGGGGAGTTGCTGAGGCACGAGGTGTCCGCAATCATCAGCGCCCGGGACTGGCCGCCGGAAAGGGAGGTAACCGGGGTATCCGGGGAAAACCGCTCCCCGGCCAGTTCGTTGGCCAGGGAGATAATGCTCCTGGTTACCCCGGGGATATCCTCCACCATCCGGCTCTCGGCGTGCATGGTGATGAACTCCTCCACGGAGAGATCCATGACGAAGTTCATGTTCTGGGAAAGCTGGGCCACCAGTTTCCGGTCGATGGCGTAGCGCAACCCCGGATCCGGGGGGGCGCCATCGATGAGGAGGCTCCGCCCCGTGGGGCTGTCCCCCTGGGCAAGCCACTCGATGTCGGCCAAAAACCGGCTCTTGCCGGAACCGGTGGGGCCCACCAGGGAGATGATCTCCCCCGGTCGCACCGTGAGGGAAAAATCCTCCCGTCGACCGCTCTTGTCATGTCCCCCCAGGATGGTGATGGATTCCAGCCGGGACGCAGTTCGTCCTTTACCCAGGGTGGAGAGAAGGAGCAGATAGTCGGTGAACTGCTCCACCAAGCTATCCCGCTCCAATGCCAGATCCTCCAGCACTCCGTTGTCCAGAGCCGCGAAGTAGGCGGCCGGGCTCATGGTACCCGGGGGGAGGGGGAGTCCCAGGGTAGGGAAGAACTCTCCGGCCAGGGGTGACTGTACCAGCAGTACGGCCAGGGGGAGCTCCAGAAAGGATTCATTCATACTATTCCCGGACAGTGACGTTTTCAACTGAAGGCCATCTTTTTCACATTCCCCATCTGAAAATCGGCGCCGATTTTCCGTTGTCCCAGGCAGTAGGAGCAGAGTGCCGCGGGGAGGGAAAAACGGAGCAGTTTTCCTTCCACGCTGATTGTTTCGGGAGCTCCCTGAAGCAGTCGCCCCAGTTCGTCTCCTCCCTGGCCGGTGAGGCCGTTGACGTTGAGGATGGTGGCGCTGCCGTTGACCTGACGAACCCGGTGGGCGAAGACCTCCCGTTCGGCCTGGGAGACGATGTCCCCCTTGGTGATGACGACGATGTCGGCCATCTTCAGCATGGGGCCGATCTTCTTGGGGGTATTGACGCCGCTCAGGTTGTCGATGACGCAGACCGCCAGCACCCCCTGGATATGGGGGGCGCAGCGGTTGCAGAGTCCGGCGCTCTCGATCACCAGGAGATCGAAACCGCTGGCCACCCCCCAGGCCAGGGACTCTTCCACGTTGCTGACGAAGAAGTGGTCCGGGCAGAGATTCCCCGACAGTCCGGTGGTCACCGCCACCCCCTGTTTTTCATACAGCAGCTGGTCCTGGGTGGAGAGGGAGTCGAATTTGACGACCCCCACGGAGACCCCTTTCTGCTTCAGGGAGGCGATGGCCTTGATGGTTACGGCGCTCTTTCCCGAAGAGGGGGGGCCGGCCAGGGTGATGACTCTCATGGCGAAATCCCCTGAAAGGCCCGTAGGAAGGCGGCGTTGGCGGTTTGGGTCAATTCCTTCAGATCATTGTTTCTCACATACTCCCAGCCGATCCATTTGAAGGTAGCCCCTTCCGGCAGCTGGTTCTCCACCTGGGGATGGAGCGCCGGGAAGGAGGCTCCGGCACAGATGCCGGCCACCTCCGCTCCGGTGAGAAACTCTATGAGATCGCGCAACTCCTCCTGTTTTTCGGTTTTGACCAGCATGGTGACCGGACTCACCAGGGCGCCGTCCTCGGGCCAGACGACGCTGACCCCCTCTCGTTGTCCCATGCTGTTGGCGAAGAAGAGCGGCATGACGCAGACCGCAGGCCCCTCCTGGCGGCCGTTTCCGGCGGATTTGACCATCTGGGAGGGGTGCCACCCCCAGGCGACGTTCTTCCCCAGGGGAGTCAGGCTATGGGCGCCGAACTCTTTTTGGATGGTCAGCAGGAGCGTTTCACAGAAGGTGCCGTCATGATTCCCCCGGATGGCGACAGTTCTTTCATACTCGGGTCTCAGCAGATCACCCCAGGTTCGTGGTACGGGACGATCTCCCAGACGGTGATGATCCACCACCAGGACCAGGAGGTTCATGGCCAGCATGCTGTAGTGGCCATTGGGGTCGGTGATCCCCATGGCCGCCAACTGCTTGTCGCCGGCATAGTTCGTCACCGAGGTAAAAGTCCCGCTCCGGATGAACCGTTGGACAAAATGCGGATGAAAGAAGCTGTTAAAGCCGGGGGTAATGATGATATCCGGCATCTCCGCCGGACTCTCGAAATGGTCGGCATAGTCGGCGTAGTCAATCTGGTTGTTGGCGTTCCCTTCCAGGAGGAAGGTGAGGCGGTTGCGCCGTTCTGGCGGAAGCGATGCCAGGAAGCCGTTGAAAGCCTGCTCCAGGGGGATCTTCAGGGGGCAGGGGAGGAGGGCGAACAGGTTCAGATTTTGTGTCGCCGTCTCCTGTTCACCGGGAGCCGGGGAGTTTTCCTGAACCGCTGCCTCCTCCAGTTGACGACAGAAGAGGTCGACATTGACCCCCGCCGCCTTGAGCGCGGTGCGTAACCGGATGGCGGCTCCGAAGCTCTCCCGGGTATCTTCCCGGGTAAGCATCCCCAGGCCATTGGCCGCAAAGATCGGGATGGTTTCCGGATGCCGGAGGATAAGTTTACTTATGGTGAGATTGAGAAAGGTGTCACTCATGTTTTGATCCTGGGAAAAGCAGTCCACCACGGAGACACGGAGGCACGGATAATAATATTGTTAAGTTTCAAATGGTTGCAAAGATGTGACTTTTAACGTGTGTCAACCCTTTTGATATAAAACCCAAATAAGATGCACTCGCAAATTCTGTCATTGCGAGCGAAGCGAAGCAATCTCGAAACCGGCAACGTGCTGAAATAAAGGTAGATTGCTTCGTCACTTCGTTCCTCGCAAAGACTCGGAACGGACTTTTTGCGAGAGCATCAAATAACATTCTCGGTGATTTTCTCCGTGTCTTAAGTGGTTTAAGTGCCGGGTGCTGTTTTATGGACAGGCCGGCGGCTCTCCCGCGGAAGCGGGGTGCGAACAGCTCTGAAGATCGCCGCTTCGGGCAATGGCTTCCTCATGGGCGCTCAGTCCTACCCAGGCGTGGAGTACGGCCGGATCGAACCCGCAGATTTTCCTGTCGCCGGAAGCCATGAGGGGGCGGCGGATGAGGAGGTGATCGGCCTGCAGCAGTTCCAGGGCCGTGGCTGAATCATAGCCGGCTGGATCAATCTCGCCGGATTTGATCCGGGGAGAGTTGGGATTGAACCAGAGCTTTACCGGCCGATCTCCCAGGTAGGAAAGGAGCTCTTCCGGTTGCCAAGGGTGCGCCAGGAGATCGCGGAGCTCCACTTGGTGTCCCGATTGCCGCAGCAGTTCCACCTGTTTAGCCGAGGTGATACAGCCGATTTTGGTGTAATAGACGATATCCGCCATCTGTTTGCTTCCTCCGTTGGCTTCGATATGTCTACTAATACATAACGCGTGCCAAGACGTGGGAGTTGTAACATGATGAAATTACGGATAGTTCAACGATTGATGATGAATCGGGTAGGCTGTTGCTGCTGTTCATTGCGGCAGGTGAGGGGGGGGATGCCTCCATAGTGGTCAGTTTACCCCCCACCCAGAAGGGGGAAGATGGCCAGGATATCCCCTTCAAGCAGCTCCCGATCCAGCTTGGCGTGGCGGCTGTTGACCATCATGATTCCGATGACCCCATGGGGGAGGAGGATTGAATCAGCCACCTGAGCGATAGTGGTTCCTTCCGGATAGTCCCGTTCTTCCACGCTGAAGCGGCCGTCCCGGAAGTTGGCAAAGAGTTTTACGGTGATGCGCATGGGCGCCTCCTACAGGTCGTCTTCGAGAACCTCTACCGGCGGGTCGAACAGAACGGTCAGTCTCACCTTCTCCCGTCCCTTGAAAATATCGTTTTTAATCATGGCTGTCACCTGCGCGGGAGCGGTGTCAACAGAAACTTCCCAACATGACGCCAGGAACTCCACGCTGCTTCCTGCCAGAAGCTCTTCCATGGCGGAGGCGGCAACGATTATCCCCCGCCCCAAGAAGAGCGGTCCCAACTCTCCCATGAGGAGGTTGAAGAGTTTTATCTTGAGGGAGCCGATACCGGGTCTGACCGGGGACTCCTCCTCCCGGCAGGAGATCCCTTCCCGGAAAGCTGCGTAGAATCCTCCCCGGCGCAGGGTCGCCCCCACCAGCCCCGGCATGGCGCAGGAGAGGGCAAGGGTGGCGCCGTCCCGCACCAGCGTGGAATCCATCTTGTCCACCGGTCTGCTGTCCAGAAACATCGTGGTGATCCGCCGGGTGACATACTCCTCGTCAATGCCGAACTGGCCGCAGAGGAGGGTCTTGACGCTGCAACCGGTGCGGGCGGTGACAACAAAACCGGCCTGGAGGAGCGGCGAAAAAGTCACCACTGCTTTTGCCGGTACGCGGAGCCGAAGCCGGAGAGGGGGGCTGTTGTCGGGCTCCGTGGTGTTGGTCATGACGATTCCCTTGTTGTGGCGTCGCGTTCCGATGTAGGGGCGACGCATGCGTCGCCCCTACGGTGTTTTCACCCTTCACTCTTCACCCTTGCCTTTCTTTTACCAGTTGAACACCGAATCCAGCTCTTCGTCGGTAATCTGGAAAACCTGGTTGTGCGGCTCGATGGCCTCTGTGTAAAAGAAGCGGGGGAGACGGTCGTGGGCGGCGGTGAAGCCGGCCCGTTTGTTGAAATCTCGTTCGGCGGAGAGAACCTTCTTCCCCAGGGCCACCACGTCATCGCCGGTCATGGTGATGCCGTAGAAACTTCCCAGCATGTCCAACAGGGCCTGGAAGGTCTCCGGTTGATCCATGATGGCGAAGGCGATGAAGAGACACATCCCCGTGGAGTCGATGGCCGCCGTGGCGATCTGCAGGTTGCGTGAAAGTTCCACCTGCCCTTCGGTCTTCAGGGGATCCACGTCTCCCCCCACCTTGAGGATGTTGGTGGCGATGGCGTAACCGGCGGTATGGTCCGCCCCTTGAGTCGTGGTGGCGTAGGTGACGCCGATCCCCTGGATGGGGCGCGGATCGTAGGCCGGAAGCGCCTGATCCTTTACCACAGGAACCCGCTCCACGCCGAAGACCTTGCCGGTGATGGCGGCGCCGCTTCCCAGGATGCGACCCAGGGGAGTTCCTTTTCCCACTTCTTCCACCAGCCGGATAGCCCCTTCCTTGTCGCCGAAGGGGATGACCCCGGCGTCCATGGCCACCCCGATGGCGACCCCCATATCGATGGTGTCGACCCCGATGTTGTCGTCCAGGTAATCCAGCCGGGCCACGGTGTCCAGGTCGTCGATGCCGCAGTGGCCGCCATGAGACCAGACCGTCTCATATTCCGGCTGCTTGGTGATGTAGTTGCCGTCGGCGTCGTTGTAGATTCCCGAGCATTGGATGACGCAGCCCCGGTGGCAGCCATGGGTGGCTTTCCCCCCCCGCTTGATCTCCAGTTCGGCCTGGGCTTCGCCGCTCAGTTTTGAGCCCCCCTCGTAGACTCCGCTCTTGAAGTTCCGGGTGGGATACCCCCCCGCCTCGTTGAGGATGTTGGTGAGGATGTTGGTGCCGTAGGCCGGGAGCCCTTCGCCGGTGACCGGGTGTTTCCGGAGCCCTTCCACGAATTTCCGGTTGGCGTCGCGGTATCGTTCCGGATCTTTTGGCGGGCGCATCTTCATTCCGGCGTCATCGATAATGATCGCCTTGATCCCCTTGGCCCCCATGACCGCGCCGACGCCACCGCGGCCGCAGTGGCGGGTAGGGCGGAGTTCCGGGTCGGTGCAGGCGATGGAGGCGGCCAGGAGTTTCCGCTCACCGGCGCTGCCGATGGTCATGTAGGCTACCTTGTCGCCGTACTCTTCCCGGAGTTTGGCCACGGCGGGGTAGTTGTCCAGGAGGCGGAGAGTGTTGTCCACGGTGATTTTAATGCCGTCCTTGCTGATATGAATCTTGTGGAGGTCGTCGGTGGGAGGTTTTCCTTCCAGGATGATGGCGGCGTAGCCGAGGCGGGCCAGGACCTGGGCAGCCTGTCCTCCGGCATTGGATTCCTTGATGGTTCCCGTGAGAGGGCTCTTGCACCCCACCGAGAGCCGGCCGGTCATGGCGCCGGCGGTGCCGCTGAGCATCCCCGGGGCGATGACCAGTTTGTTTTCCGCTCCCAGCGGGTGGGCCAGGGGGTGAACTTCCGTGGCGATGATGATGGAGGTCATCGCTCTCCCCCCCAGGCCGGCATACTCACCCAGCTCGGTCATTGTTACCGTGGGGCCGCCCGCCGTACTCATGTCTATCCGCGCAATCTTGTCCATGCTGCTCTCCTTTATCCCCTTGTTTTAAATATCCGGGACCGGTTGTCCCTTGTATTCTCCTTTTCAAAGGGAGGCTCCGCCGTTTCCCGCGAAACCCGTAGGTCCGTTCCCCTAGGGTGACTCTCACCCCTTAGGTCTACCGGACTCGGAGAAAAATGTGCCGTTTTTTATCCCTGCGCCAGGCTCTTCATGATGACGAACCGGTAACTGCCGAAATGATTGCGGTCGAGACATCCCGCGAAGACCCCCGCCCCGTAGGCGAGCTGTTCCGGCAGGTAAAACGCGAGAAAGAGTATGAAGTTCATTCCCGGCCGTTTCACCCAATAATCGACGGAACCGGTTAAAAAAGCAAGAAGAATCAGCAGTATCCCTGCCTGGGGGAGGAAGGGTGCCAGACAGATGAAAAGCCAGGCGTAGTAGCGGAGCAGGTGGTACCCCAGGTAGTAGGCCAAGCTCCCCGTGCCGCGCAACCGCGCCCGGAGAACCGTGATACCGCCGATCCCGATTCCCTGCCGGGCCAGACGGCGCTGCAGGAATAGCGCGTCTCCCACGGTCAGAGCCGGCGCCCCGACAAGAGACCAGAGGCCGCCACCTAGAAACGCCCCGATGACCAGGAGGAGAGAGAGGGCCGGAAGAGGGGGGATGGTCATCCGCTTGCGACGGGCCGGGTGAAGCAGATTGAGCGCCCCTTCCGAGGTGCCGTAATCGAAGCGCCGCCGGAGGAAAGGGATGAACCGGCTTCGGTGTTCGTGCCAGATCCGTCCCGCCGGGAGGTAGGAGATCCGCCATCCCGCGTCCCGCAGCCGCCATGACAGGTCCACGTCCTCTCCCACGTGCATTTCGGGGGAAAATCCCCCCAAGGCGCAAAATGCCCGGGCCCTGACCAGGAGATTGCAGGAGGGGAGATAAAAGGTGTCATTGCCGGTAGAGCCGGTCATGGTCCGGGAACCCAGGGAGAGACTGGACATGACCGCCTCGTACCGGTCAAGAGAGCCGGATTCCCGCATGCCGTCCACCACTCCCCCCACGGCGGCCAAGGCGGGGTCGGAGAAGGCACTTACCAGTTCCCGTAGCCATCCGGGCGAGGCGGTGCAGTCGGAATCGATGAACGCCAGGATCTCCCCCTTGGCTTTAGCGACTCCCAGATTGCGGGCCGCCGCCGGACCGCTTCCCGGTTTGTTCGTTGCCGCCGGGATGCAGCCGAAACCGGCGGCAACGGCGGCGGAATCATCCCTGCTCCCGTCATCCACCACAATTATTTCCAGCAGTTCCTTGGGGTAGTCAAGCAGCTTCAGAGAGTTCAGGCAACGGGTCAGCTCTCCGGCCCGGTCCTTCACCGGGATCACGATGCTCACCAGGGGGAGTTCCCGGTCCCCAACTGCAGGGGGGGGGAACTGCTGAGCGAACCCCCGGGCAGCCAGGAGTTTCAGTGTCTGTTCGTCGCCGGGGAGGCGGACGCCATCCGGATCACTTTGCAGTCGTTTCACGCTGCCGGCCAGAGCCTTGTTCACTCGGAGGACGACCAGGGGGATTTCCCGCACCAGGAACGAGCCCTGCCGGTTTTCCACTACCTTGATCTCCGGATGGAGTCGGCAGGTCACGAGTTTACCTCCGGGAGGAGTCCAACCGAGGCAAAGAGCCGCATGAGGCCGTTTACCGCGTCGTCGGTGCTTCCCTGGTGTATCTTCCCTTCCCGGGGGGCGATACCGCCGGAGAGGAGTGAGATGATCCGCTGGAAGGTGGGCAGATTGGCGTCGGGGGTGGTGATCCGGATGGGGTCGGGTCGGGGGGTGACGAATCGGCCTGCTTCCAGGTATGACCCTCCCTTGCCGATGGTCTGCTCCGGGAGTCCCAGTTCCGGGAGCCCCCAGAGTTCCACCTCTGCCTTCAGCGAGGCCATAATCGCATCAAGGGGGGGATAGCTCACTTCCCGGGCCTCCACCGCCACCAGGAGTGTGCAGGGGAGGGAGGTTCTGACCCGTTGCCTTCCTCCGCTGCCGGACTTTCGGAGTATCTCCACGGAGTCGGATTTGATGGAGATGGAAAGGGCGCGACTCACGGTGGGGAGTCCCCGCATGGCCGCGGCCAGGGCCGGCACGGGAATGTCTCCACGGTCCACCATAAGGTCGCCGGTGATAAAGATAATCGGGTTTATGATCAGGAGTGCTCGGGCCAGGAGTCGGGCATTGGCGACCGCGTCTCCACGTTCCATCCCCTCCCCCCCCAGGCGGACTGCCCGGTTAGCTCCCAGGGAAAGCCCCAGTCGGAGGAGGTCGTCCAGCCGCTTGTCGCCGAAGCCGAAGACGACTACTGATGCTTTCAGCGATTCAGCCAGGGCCAGAGCCTCTTCCAGGGCGGTCAGGTCCGAGGGGTTGGGGATATGCCGGATGCCACGGCTTCTGACTCGCGCCCCTTCCGTGGAGAGGCGGGCCGGTGGCCGGGGGTCGCTGGCCAGACGGAGGAGAACGGCGATGGTTTTCTGGGTTTCACTCATTGGTTTCTCATCCTTGATGCAGGAAAAAATCTATGAACCGCAAAGACGCAAAGTACGCAAAGGAACCGCAAGGAAAACCCGAAAGCCTTGGGTTAAACCCGGAAAGATTCCTGATCCTGTCATTTTTTCTGCTTTCTTCGCGTCCTTTGCGTCTTTGCGGTTCAGAGGTTGTGCTTGATGTTTGCTCACCTTTCACCATTCACCCTTCACTCGTTTTTAAGTCATCCGGAAGGCAACCCCGAACCCCCCCCGGGGATAGCCCCAGCGGGTAAAGGCGTTTCGGTCGCAGACGATGTAGCAGGTGCCGCACTCCAGGCAGCCGTCGTAGACAAAGGTGACGCTACCTTCCGTTTCGTTGTAGCTGTAGCAGCGGGCTGGGCAGGAGTTGACGCACCCCCTTTGCACGCAGCCGGCGCAGACCGTGGGGTCCAGGATGATGTGCGGCTCCCGGTCTATGGTGAAGCTCGTATAGTCGAAGATCTCGTCGATGTTCATAGTGCCCTCCATGCGGTGAAGATGTCGGACAGGGCGTTTTTCAGACCGACTTTCTCCTTCAGTTCCCGCAGCAGGAGCTTGGAGATGCTGCTCTTGGGGGTGCCGTCGATCCGGTAGATATGTTCCATCATGCTGCAGATCAGCTCCGGGTACTCCTGGTAAATTCTGTCGATATGGAGCATATGCGGGGCATGGCGGAATGCCTTCAGGTCCTTCATCACATAGCTGTCATTCAGGAGCGCCTTGTAGCGGCTCAGCCCCTTTTTGGAAAAATCTTTTTCCCCGTGGGCTGCGATCACCGTCTTGGCCGCCAGACTTCCCGAGTGGGTTGCCAGGTTGATCCCCTCCAGGTTGACACCGGTGGCGTTGCAGAAGGCGGCGGCGTCGCCGGCTACCAGGATGCCGTCACCCACCAGTTCCGGGATCATATCGTACCCCCCCTCGGGGATGACATGGGCGGAATACTCCAGGAGCCGCCCCCCCTTGAGGAGCTTGGCCAGCTGCGGCTGCTCCAGAAAAGAGTTCATCAGGTCGTAGGGGGTCTTGCCGCTTTCGCGCAAGCTCCCCAGGTGGAGCACGAGTCCCACGGAGACAGTGTCGTAGTTGGTGTAGAGGAACCCCCCCCCTCGCACCCCGCCGGTGCAGCCAACGTATTCGTTGGCGAATCCCTGATCCCCGGAGAGGCCGAACCGGTCATCGATGACCTCCTTGGGAAGGTCGATGAGCGCCTTGACCCCCACGGCCATCTGTCCCACGTTGAACTTGGGGCGCCGGAGCCCTGCCTTGAGGGCGGTGAAGGAGAGGACGCCGTCGGCGGCAATCACCACCGGCGCTTCCAGTATCCCCCCCTCGCGGAGGATCTTTATCCCGGAAACCTTCCCCCCTCGTATGATCACATCCTCCACCAGGGCCCTGGTAATGAGGGTGGCGCCGGCTTTTTGGGCCTCTTGCGCCAACCATCGGTCGAAGCGTGGGCGGAAGCAGGTGTAGCCGTTGTAGGGGGTGCGGGAGAAGTTGGTCGTTTCGTTCTGGACGTGGAAACTGGATTCCGCCGTCATGAAGGTGGTTCCCTTCTTGGCGATATGCCGCTCCAGCGGAGCCCGGAGCCAGAAGTCGGGGAAAAGCTCCTCCAGGGAGGTCATCCGGTGAAGGAGGCCGCCGAACATGCTTTTTTCGCCGGGGAAGTTTCCCCGCTCCACCAGCGCCACATCCAATCCGGCCCGGGCCATTCCCAGAGCCGCGGAGGCGCCCGCCGGTCCCGCTCCCACCACGATTGCCTGAAATTTCCGGTTCATGCCGCACCTCCCGTGGCTTGGCGTACCTGCTCCAGGAGTCGGGGGAGGAGCTCCTTCAGGTCGGCCACGAACCCTTCGTCGGCATTGGCGAAGATGGGGGCTTTGCTGTCTCTGTTCACCGCCACGATGCGGCGGGAATCCTTGATCCCCCCCAGGTGGTGCATGGAGCCGGAGATCCCCAGCGCCAGGTAGAGGCGGGGAGCCACGGCCCGGCCGGTCTGGCCGATCATCCGCTCGAAACCGGTCCATCCCAGGTCGTAGACGGGTCGGGTGACTCCCAGGGAGATATTCAGGAGCCGGGCCAGCTCTTTCACCTGGTTGAAGGTATGCGGGTCGCATCCCTTGCCGGCGCTGACGATGACCTCTGCCTCGCTGACGTCCACGGTCTGCGGGTCCGGTGGAATCCGCTGGATAATCGTCGTCATGGGGGTGAGAGCCGAGACGTCCGGCTGCCAGGTAGTGAGGAGCGGCAGTGACGATTTCATGGAGGGGAGCACCACCTGACTTAGGGAGCTTGTCGTCATGGTGAGAACCAGGGGGCGGCTACGGTCCCAGTTCCGGTTGCGGGCGATCTGAACCCCCAGCGCCCGGCGCTGGAGTTGAATTCCCTGGTCGTCGCACCGAAACGCTATCGCCTCGGTGAAGAGAGCCGCCTCCAGTTCCGCAGCCAGCAGGGGGGCCAGGATCGCGCCGGCGTCCGTGTGGGGGAGGAGGATGAGCGATGCATTCTGCTCCCGGGCCAGTCGGGCCAGGA
This sequence comes from uncultured Desulfuromonadales bacterium, assembly GCA_903929485.1. Lineage (GTDB taxonomy): Bacteria > Desulfobacterota > Desulfuromonadia > Geobacterales > CAIOGM01 > CAIOGM01. The sequence goes on along the minus strand of CAIYUY010000033.1, from coordinate 15,610 downwards.
GTTTTCCCTGCAAATCCGGGGAATCGCCGACGCCGGAAATGTTTGCCGCGATGATGACTTCCGGGACGCCGTAGGGAGCGAAGGGGAGGGGATCGGGGGGATTGGCGCCGGGGATCACGGCCGCTCTCCACTCCATCTCCAGAAGGGCGCCGATCCGGTTGGCGGCGGAGAGTATCCCCTTGTCGCTGTCGCTGACTTCGTCGCCGGCGCACTCCAGGATGACCAGTAGCATCAGATCTCCCTCCCGATTTTCTGCCCTTCCCAGATGGCCATGTCCACCCTGCGGGGGGCCACGCAATCACCGATGCGGTACAGTTCCGGAACTTTTCCCTTGAGGCTGAAGTAAAGGTCGTCAACGGTGCGCTGTCCCATGGCCAGGACCAGGTTGTCGAAGGGGCCCCACTGATCCCACTGGTTGGAGTAGACATTGAAACCTTTCACAATCTTGGCCCCCTTCTCCCCCCCAACCTCCATTACCGCGATGTCAGGGGTGAAGGTGACCCCCTTCTGGAGGAGCCGTTGCCGGGTCAGGTAAAGATCCTGGGTTGGGCCAAGTTCGGCGCCGATGAAGAGACTGGAGGTTATGATGTGGACCTTTTTACCCTGGATGGCCAGAAGTTCGGCGGTGGCGGTGGCCCGGTGATGGCCGTCATAGTCGATGAGGCAGACGTTCTCCCCCAGTTCCGCCTCCCCTTGGAGAACTTGCCAGACGTTGCAGATGCCGGGTCCGTCGGATCCCCCCACGGGAAACTCCTTGGGGACGCTCCCCGTGGCGATGATCACCACGTCGGGCTTCTCCGCCAGAACCTGGGCCGTGGTGACCTCCGTTTCCAGGCGGACCGTCACTCCCGCCTTGTTTACCTGTTCCTTTTCGTTGCGGGCCAGAACCCCGAACTCGTCGCGTCCTGCTCCCTTGGCGGCAATGAGAATCTGTCCGCCAAGCTCTGTTCCTTTGTCGTAGAGAGTGACCCTGTGCCCCCGGCGTCCCGCCATTTTTGCGGCCCACATTCCGGCCGGACCTCCCCCCACGATCATTACCTTTTTCTTCAGGGGGGCCGGCTTCAGCGTCCCTTCCCCCCACTCTGCTTCCTTCCCCACGGCCGGGTTCTGGATGCAGCCCAGGCTCTTGTTCATCCCGATCCGGCCGATACAGTTCTGGTTGTCGGCCACGCAGTAGCGTAAGTCCTCCAGTCTCCCTTCCTTGGCTTTCTTGGGGAGGAACGGGTCGCAGATGAGCGCCCGGCACATCCCGATCATGTCCGCCTGCCCCGAGGCGAGCACCCGTTCGGCCATGGTGGGATCGTTGATCCTCCCGGTACAGAAGACCGGCAGGTTGAGTTTTTCCCGCATCCCGGCGGCCAGGGGGATGGTGTAACCCAGGGGGGTGTGCATGGAGCCTTCCACCAGGTAGAGGTTATAGAAGGTGGCGATGGAGAGATCCATGAAGTCGATGAGGCCGGTCGCTTCGAAACGGGCGCCGATCTCCTGCACCTGGGCCAGGTCCAGTCCGCCGGGAATCATCTCGTCGGCGCACATCCTGATTCCCAGGGTGAAATCCTTCCCCACCGCTTTTCTTACCGCCTGGATGAACATGAGCGGGGCCCGCATCCGGTTTTCCAGGGATCCGCCAAATTCGTCCCGGCGGTAGTTGGTGAGGGGGGAGAGGAACTGGCGAGCCAGGCTTGAGTGGCCGAACTGGAGCTCGATGCCGTCGAATCGGCCTGATCGGACATGGGTGGCGCTCTTGGCGAAGTAGCGGGCGACTTCTTCGATGTCCTCGGGTTCCATGGCCTTGGGGACCTCCCGAAAGAGGATGTCCGGCATGGGGGAGGGGGCCCAGACCGGGAGTCGGGAGAGACTCCCGTCGCACTGCTGACCGTTATGGTTCAACTGGGCGAAGATCTTGGTGTCGTACTGGTGGACGTAGTTGGTGATCTTCCGAAAGCCGGGGATGACCTGGCTGTGGTACACGTCGATGAGTTTTTCGTAGGCTCTGTCCGTGGGGTGGACAGCCATCTCTTCGGTGATGATGAGCCCGACCCCCCCCTTGGCCCTCTCGCCCCAGTAGTGCATATGGAGGTCACTGGGAAGACAGTCTACCGCCAGGTTGGTCAGATGGGGCTGAAAGGAGATCCGGTTTTTAACCTCCACCTGGCCGATCTTCAAGGGGGAGAAGAGCGTGGGAAACATCATGGTTGTGACTCCTTAAAACTGTTCTATGTTCTAGGTTCCATGTTTCAGGACAACTCGGATTCCGGCAATTATTTAACTTCGTAGTTCAACGTAGAACATAGAACGTAGAACGTATAACGGCCTTTATGCATCCGCCATGGTGACGCAATTTTCCAGACATTCCGGATCGCCGCCGTCGATTCTTCCCTTGAGATGCCAGGCCACCGCCGGGCAGCCGCCGTGGCACTGGTCGAAACGTTGGCACTCCTCGCAGGAGTGGATCCGGAGACGGCGGAAAGATTCGTACATGGGGGATTCGTCCCATATCTGCTGCAGGCTCTGCTCCCGGATGGAGCCGGCAAGGAAATCGTCCTGCTGAAGAAAGGCGCAGGGGTAGAATTTTCCTTCCGGTCCGACGCAGCAGGTCAGCTTGGCCGCGCCGCAAAGGTTGAGCCCCAGCCCTTGGCGCTCCTGGGAGGTGAGAGAGAAGAAGCTGTCGCCGGTCCGGACGTCGCCGCTTGCCGTCAGCCATTGGGAGAAATCCAGAAGCTGGCGCGGGGTGGGGCGAAGCTCTTCCCAGTTCTCGGCTCCCCGGCCCGAGGGGCGGAAACGGCTCACCCGGAGGGAGACCCCCAGGGTGCGCGCCAAGTTGTGTAGTTCCGGGATATCGGCGGCGTTGGCCGCGGTGAGCACGGTGTTGATACTGGTGGGGATGGAGCTTTTCGCCAGGAGAGCCACGGCCTTGAGCGCGGTCTCGTAGGTCCCGTCGCCGCGAAGGAGGTCACAGCTTTTGCGGTCGGCCCCGTCCATGCTCACCTGGATGGCCACCAGCCTGCTCTTGGCCAGTCGCTCCACCAATGTCTGGTCCAGCAGGGTCCCGTTGGTGGAGATGCAGGTCATGATCCCCCGCTGGTGGCAGGCGTCCAGGATCTGCGGGAAGTCGGGCCGGATGAACGGTTCACCGCCGCCGAAATTGATCTGGAAGACACCCGCTCGAGAAAATTGCTCCACCAGATCCAGGGCCTCGGCGGTGGTCAGCTCGTTGGGGGCGGCGATACCGGAAGAGGAGAGGCAGTGGCGGCAGCGGAGGTTGCAGGCCAGCGTCACTTCCCAGGTCACATTTACCGGGGCGCGCAGCCCCTGATCAACAAATCTGTTGCTCACGGATAAATCCCTTTTTGGCAAGGTTGGAGAGAAGCCCGGCCACCTTCCGTTGTTCGGCTTGGGTGAGGCGCTCCAGCGTTTCGGCGACGGATACCTCCCCGGTAAAGAAACCGGGTTCCAGCAGGTCACCAGTCTCGGCAAAGAGCAGCCTCGGCCCCCGACAATCATAAAACAGGAGGCCGAAGCGTTCTTTGCGAACCCGGCAGGCCTGTTGCAGGCTGACCATGGGTTCAATCATCTCAGTAGACCCCGCAGATCCCGTCGATGGCCAGTTCTTCTACCGCGATCTCGTCGAGAATCTGGGGGGTTTCCTCATTCAAACACTGTTTTGATTCCATGGGTACTCTCCTTTTCACCTGAAATGCGCACCACCACCGATGCGTTCTCCTTGCCTGTCTGCAATGCTGATGCCAATTTTTAAAACATCGGTATTTCATGGGGTAGGGTGGGGAAGTCGTATCCGGGTATGGGGTGAAACCGGTTTAGTGTGGAGAAAAAGGGCAGTTACGGAAAAGGAAACATGTCTCGCACCTGACGGATTTTGTGGCGAATTTCTACAATGGGTATATTGTGGACAATCTCAGCGGTGAGTTGTACTGGAGGATGGTTTAAAGCCCCCCCGGGTTTGGCCGTGCGACCCTTTTCGCGATATAACGTTGACATATTTTACGGCTTTGCTGTAAATTGAAAACGCATATATTTCAATATGGTTTGTTCTGTAATAAACTCAGGCAATAAAATTCAGGAATCTCCCCACTCTTTTTTTGTGAGCTAACTCATGCATGTCAGCAGGCTGGGAGAAATCCTGGTCAAGAACAATCTGATTACCAAGGAGCAACTTGCCGCCTCCCTCTTGGAGCAGCAAACTGCGGGGGCCGGAGTTCGTCTCGGTTCGATACTCATAAAAAACGGTCTCCTGTCTGAATCGGAGTTGACGACCTTTCTCTCGCGCCAGTACGGCGTCCCCTCCATCAATCTGGCCGATTTTGAGGCGGACGTGGCGATCCTCAAGCTCATCCCCCACGATATCGCCAAGAAGTACCAGATCATACCGGTGAATCGGATGGGCTCCACCCTTGTCATCGCCATGGGAGATCCCTCCAACATATTCATTCCCGATGATATCAGATTCATAACGGGGTATAATATTCAGATCGTGGTGGCGTCGGAATCGGCCATCAAAAGCGCCATTGAAAAGTACTACAATCAGTTGGCCTCCCTGGCCGATGCCATGGGGGATCTGGATCTGGTGGAGTTCGAGGTGGTGGAGGAAGAGAGCGACCCCGATCTCTCCACCCTGAAGCGGGCCACCGAGGAGGCGCCGGTGGTCAAGCTGGTGAACCTGATCCTTCTGGACGCCATCAGGAAGAAGGCCAGCGATATTCATATCGAGCCCTACGAGAAACTGTTCCGGATCCGCTATCGCATCGACGGGATGCTCTACGAAGTCATGAAGCCTCCCATCAAGATGAAGAACGCCATTACCTCACGCATCAAGATCATGGCGGAACTGGACATTGCCGAACGGCGGCTCCCCCAGGATGGCCGGATCAAGATCAAACTGGTGGGGGTGCCGGTCATGGACTTCCGGGTCTCCGTGCTCCCCACCCTGTTCGGGGAAAAGATCGTCCTGCGGCTCCTGGACCAGTCGAGCCTGCAGCTGGACATGACCAAACTGGGGTATGAGGCGGACTCCCTGAAAATCTTCAAACGCGAGATTCACAAGCCGTTCGGCATGGTGCTGGTCACCGGCCCCACGGGGAGCGGCAAGACGGTCTCTCTCTACTCGGCTCTTGCCGACCTGAACAAGGTAACGGAGAACATCTCCACTGCCGAGGACCCGGTGGAGTTCAACTTTCCGGGGATCAATCAGGTCCAGATGCATGAGGGAATCGGCCTGAACTTTACCACGGCGCTGCGGGCGTTTCTCCGGCAGGATCCCGATATCATCATGATCGGCGAGATCCGTGACTTTGAGACGGCGGAGATCGGCATCAAGGCGGCGCTTACCGGTCACCTGGTGTTGTCCACACTGCACACCAACGATGCCCCATCCACCATTAACCGGCTCCTCAACATGGGGGTGGAGCCGTACCTGGTCTCCTCCGCGGTTAACCTCATCACGGCTCAACGGCTGGCCCGTCGGGTCTGCATGGAGTGCCGGGAACCGGAAGAGATCTCGGTTCGGGCGCTCATGGATGCCGGCGTCACCCCCGAAGAGGCGGTCGGATTTGTCTGCTACAAGGGAAAGGGGTGCCCCCTCTGCAACGGCACCGGGTACAAGGGGCGGGTTGGCTTTTATCAGGTCATGCCGATGCTGGAAGAGATTCGCGAACTCGTTCTGGCCGGAGCCAACACCTCTGAAATAAAGCGCGAATCCATGCGGCTGGGGGTCAGAACCATGCGCCAGTCAGGGCTCACCAAGCTGAAGGAGGGGATCACCTCCTTCGAAGAGGTGCTGCGCGTCACCGTCACCGACGACTAGAGGGAGAGCCATGGGTACCAGTCTGCAACAGCTTCTCACGACCCTCGTGGAGCAAAAAGGGTCCGACCTCCACCTTACCACCAATTCCCCGCCCCAGATCCGGATCGATGGTCATCTCACCCCCTTGGATCTGCCGCCGCTGACCAATGTGGAGACTCGGCAGTTCTGCTACAGCGTGCTCACCGATGCTCAGAAACAGCGGTTCGAAGAACATAACGAGCTGGACCTCTCCTTCGGTATCAAGGGGCTTTCCCGTTTCAGGGGGAATATCTTTGTCCAGAGGGGATCGGTGGCCGGCGCCTTCCGGGTAATTCCCTACAAGATTCTCTCCTTCGAGGAGCTGGGGCTTCCCCCTGTTGTGCGGGAATTCGTCACCAAGCCGCGGGGACTCATCCTTGTCACCGGCCCCACGGGGAGTGGCAAGACGACGACCCTCGCCTCCATCATCGACAAGATCAACACCGACCGGCACGATCATATCGTCACCATTGAGGATCCCATCGAGTATCTCCATCCCAACAAGGGGTGTGTGGTGAACCAGCGGGAGGTGGGGTCCGATACCCACAACTTCCAGAATGCCCTCAAGTATGTGCTTCGCCAAGACCCGGATGTCATCCTCATCGGCGAGATGCGCGATCTGGAGACCATCGAGTCGGCCATGACCCTGGCGGAGACCGGTCACCTGGTCTTTGCCACCCTTCACACCAACTCATGCGTCCAGACCATCAACCGGATCATTGATGTCTTCCCCCCTTATCAGCAATCCCAGATCCGGGCGCAGCTCTCCTTCGTGCTGGAAGGGGTTTTCTCCCAGATGCTGATTCCCAAGGCTTCCGGGTCGGGGCGCGCCCTTGCCTTGGAGATCATGGTTCCCAATCCGGCCATCCGGAACCTGATCAGGGAAGACAAGGTTCACCAGATTTATTCCCAGATGCAGGTGGGGCAGGATAAATTCGGCATGGTTACCATGAACCAGTCCCTTTTTTCACTCATGCAGCGCCGGGTCATCAGAGTGGAGGATGGGATACTGAGGTCATCGGCGCCGGACGAGCTGAAGCAGATGATGTCCATGGGAGGTTCTTCGGGAGTCATGCCTCGTGGTCTGCCGAGAAATTAATCGACCTACGTGGTGAGTTTGAGGAGAGAGATCATGGCGAAATTCAGTTGGGAAGCCAGAAGCCGTACCGGGGCTCAGCAGAAAGGGATACTGGAGGCCGCTACCAGGGGGGCGGCCGAGGCGCAGCTCAAGAAGTCCGGGTTTTCCACGGTTACCCTCAAGGAAGTAAAGGGGTTCAGCTTCAAGATTCCCGGCACGGGAGAGAAAAAGGTGGACACCAAGGAGGTGGTCATCTTTACCCGTCAGTTCGCCACCATGATCGACTCGGGCCTTCCCCTTGTTCAGTGTCTTGAAATCCTCTCCAGCCAGCAGGACAATAAGAGTTTCAAGTCGGTACTCACCAAGGTAAAGGAGAGTGTGGAGAGCGGTTCCACCTTCGCCGACGCCCTTGCCAAGCATCCCAAGGTTTTTGACCAGCTTTATGTTAACCTGGTTTCCGCCGGCGAGGTGGGGGGGATACTGGACACCATTCTTAACCGGTTGGCGGCTTACATCGAAAAGGCGATGAAGCTGAAGAAGCAGATAAAGGGAGCCATGGTTTATCCCGCCACGGTCATGTCCATCGCGGCGGTGGTGGTGGGGGTTATCATGATCTTCGTTATCCCCACCTTCGCCAAGATGTTCGAGGAGTTCGGCGGCGAACTTCCCGGGCCCACCAAGATCGTCATCGCCCTGAGTAACTTCCTCGTCAGGTACCTTATCGTGATCATCGGTCTCTTCTTTGCCGCCATGGCGGGATTCAAGAGGTATTATGCCACCCAAAACGGCCGGTATCAGGTAGACCGGCTGGCTCTCAAGGCTCCCGTTATCGGGCCGCTGATCCGAAAAGTCTCCGTGGCCAAGTTCACCCGGACCCTGGGAACCATGATTTCCAGCGGCGTCCCCATCATGGATGGCCTGGAGATCGTGGCCAAGACCGCGGGGAACAAGATCGTGGAGGATGCCATCTACTCGGTGCGTCAGGCGATCTCCGAGGGGCGGACCATCGCCGAGCCTTTGGCTGCGTGCGGGGTCTTCCCCCCCATGGTGGTGCAGATGATAGCGGTGGGGGAGGCCACCGGCGCCATGGACACCATGCTCAACAAGATCGCCGATTTTTACGATGATGAGGTGGATGCGGCGGTGGGAGCCATGACCGCCATGCTGGAGCCGATCCTGATGCTCTTCCTGGGAACCACAGTGGGGGGGCTGGTGGTGGCCATGTATCTCCCCATCTTCAAGATCGCGGGAACGGTGGGCGGATAGGAGATGAAAAAACGACGGCGACTGACTGGGTTTATTCTGACCCGTATTTTCCTCGTGACGCTGTTACTCGTTGCCACGCTTATTCTCAAGATCAACTCTCCCGCCAGCATCGAAGGGTGGGGCTTTCCCCGCTTTCTGCTGCTGCTCACGTCCGCCTACCTTTTCTCATTGGTAAGCATCGTCGTCTCGTGGCTCAACGGGAGGCTTACATCTCTTCTCGCATATTTTCAGATCATCTGGGATATTCTCTTCGTTACACTCCTTTTGGTGGTGACCGGCGGGATCGAAAGTCCCTTTTCATTTTTCTATCTCCTCTCCATCATCAATGCCAGCGTCCTCCTGGCGCGGCGCGAGGCCCTTTATACCGCATCCCTCTGCGGCATCCTTTATGGCGCGCTTCTGGATTTTCAGTACTATGGCATGCTGACACCCTTGGGGCTCAGTCAGGAGGAGGCCGGCGGGTATGGCGCCGTCTATATTTTCTATACGATCTTCGTCACCATTACCGCCTACTATCTGGCGGCTTTCCTCTCGGGGTACTTGGCCGAGCGTGCGCGCCGCAGTGAACAGGAGTTGGGTGAGTATAAGACCCTGATGGCGGCCGAGCTGAAACGGGCCGACCGCTTGGCGGCCGTGGGGGAACTCTCCGCCCGTATTGCTCATGAAATTCGCAATCCGCTGGCTTCCATCAGCGGTTCGGTGCAACTCATCGCCCAGAATAACGATCTTCGGGGTGAGGAACGGCAACTTCTGAATATCGTCATCAGGGAGTCCGACCGGCTAAATAGCCTCCTCACTGATTTTCTTGCTTATGCCCGGCCGCATCAGCCCCGGCGGGCGCCGGTTCTTTTGCAACGGATTATGGACGATCTGAGGGTGCTGATGCTTTCTGACCACCGTTTTCAGCGGATCGTCATCCGTCAGGAGTTCGGGGATGGAGTGACGGTGTGGGCCGATCCGGATCAGTTCACCCAGGTATTATGGAATCTCTTTGTCAATGGAGCCGACGCCATGCCCGGGGGAGGGGGGATAACCGTCGCAATCTCGCCGTCCACCGGCGGGGGGGAGGGGGTAGGGGGTTGGGACGAGATAACGGTCTCCGACACCGGGACGGGGATGTCTCCCCGGGAGATGGCCGGCCTCTTTGAACCGTTTTTCACCACAAAGCAGGCCGGAACCGGGCTGGGGCTGGCGACGGTTTATCGTATCGTTGAAGGGCATGGCGGACAAGTCTGGGCGGAAAGCACCCTGGGGGTAGGGAGTTGCTTCATTATCCGGCTGCCGAAAGAAGAGTGAAGTGTGAAGAGTGAAGTGTGAAGAGTGAAGAGTGAAGAGTGAAGAGTGAAGTGTGAAGAGTTAAAGATGAATAAAAACGCGCTTTTTTCACCCTTCACTCTTCACACTTCACACTTTTTCGGGGGGGGGGGCATGGGCCGTAGGATTCTCATAGTAGATGATGAAACAAGCATGCGGGAGTTTCTTGTCATCCTCCTTGGCCGGGAAGGTTATGCCGTGGAGAGCGCCGCCGATGCCGAAACCGCCCTGGAGCGGCTGGGAGAGCGCTCCTTCGACCTGATCCTTTCCGATGTGAAGATGCCGGGGCTGGACGGCATTGCGCTTCTGGAACGGGTGAAGCGCTCATGGCCGGATACCGCGGTTCTCATGCTTACCGCCTACACCACCGCGGAGGATGCGGTGGAGGCGATGAAACGGGGAGCTTATGACTATATCGCCAAACCGTTCAAGGTGGAGGAGCTCAAGATCCTGGTCAGGAATGCCCTGGAAAAGCTTGATTTGAAAAAAGAGAACGTCCGGCTGCGGCAGGAACTGCGACGCCGGTTTAGCGGGTTTATCGGGAAAAGCCGCTCCATGACGGAACTCTACCTCCTCATCGAGAAGGTTGCGGCCAGCGGTTCCAGCGTCCTTATCGTGGGGGAAAGCGGCACCGGTAAGGAGCTGGCGGCGCGAGCGCTTCATGAACAGAGCCCCAGGAGGGATAAGCCGTTCGTGGCGGTGAACTGCAGCGCCATCCCTGAAACGCTCATGGAAAGCGAACTTTTCGGTCACAAGAAGGGGGCTTTCACGGGGGCCATTGCCGATCAGCCGGGGCTCTTCGAGCAGGCGGAGCGGGGGACACTTTTTCTCGACGAGATCGGCGACCTCCCCTTCCTCCTCCAGGCCAAGCTTTTACGGGTGCTTCAGGAGAAGGAGTTCAGGAGGGTAGGGGGGAGCGAAGCCATAAAGGCCGATGTCCGGATCGTGGCAGCCTCCAATCGGGACCTTCAGGTCCAACTCCGGGAGGGGACTTTTCGGGAAGATCTCTTTTATCGGCTCAATGTTATCATGCTCCGGATGCCCCCACTACGGGAGCGGGTGGAGGATATTCCGCTGCTCATGGAACATTTTTTTCGTAAATATACCGGAAAAGCGGCCAGCGGACCGGTAGCGACCCCCGAAGCGTTGAAGGTCATCATCTCCTATCCGTTTCCCGGTAACGTTCGGGAGCTGGAAAATATGGTGGAACGGTGCACTGTTCTCAGTGGGCCGATGTTGAGCCGCGCCTCCCTGCCGCCGGAGATGCTCTCCTTTCCCGGTCCGGTTGATCTCCATCCCCTGGAGATCCCCCGGGAGGGGATGAATCTGGAGGCTTATCTGGATGCCATGGAGCAGCGGTATCTGTCCAGCGCCTTGGAGCAGTGTCACGGTGTCAAGACGCGAGCCGCGGAATTTCTGGGATTAAGCTTCAGGTCTTTTCGTTACCGGTTGGCGAAATTCGGCATGGACGACTGATTCCGGTCGTTTCGTTGCCGGCCGGCGAAATTCGTTATGGATGACTAAAAGGTGAGACGCAATGTTTTTGTTTGAAAAAAAAGGGCTGGTGGGTATCGATATAGGCGCCACATCCATTAAACTGGTGCAGCTTAAGGAAACCAAAGTCGGTTACGAACTGGTAAAGGTCGGCATGGCGCCGCTCCCCGTCCACGCTATCGTGGACAATACCCTCATGGACAGCTCCGCCATCGTGGCGGTCGTCCGGAACCTGACCAAGAGTCTTAACATAAAGGTCAAACAGGCGGCCTGCTCCATCTCCGGCAACTCGGTTATCATCCGGAATATCGGCTTTCCTCTCATGACTGCCGCTGAACTGGAAGAACAGATCAACTGGGAGGCGGAGCAGCAGATCCCCTTCGACATCAACGATGTCAACATCGACTTCCACATCCTGGGTCCTGACGAAGTTGACCCTCAAAAGATGAACGTCATCCTGGTGGCCAGCAAAAAAGATATCATACATGATTACGAGGCTCTGTTCAAAGAGGTGGGGATTACGCTCACCGTTCTCGACGTGGATGTTTTTGCTCTCCAGAACGCCTTCGAGCTCAACTATGAAACCTCCCTGGACGAGGTCATCGCCTTGGTGGATATCGGCGACGCAACCATGAACCTCAACATCATCAGAAGCGGGAGGTCCGTTTTTACCCGAGATATCCAACTGGGAGGGAGCCGGTATACCCGGGAGATTATGGATAAGCTCTCCCTGACCATTGATGAAGCCGAGAAACGGAAGCTTTCCGGGAGCGTCGGCGATGACGAGCCGGTACAAGAGATTATTCGTCAGTGCAATGAGACTTTGTCCATGGAACTCTATCGATCCATGGATTTCTATGACGCCAATGCCGGCATGGAGAGGATCACCAAGCTGCATGTCAGCGGCGGTTGTTGCTTGACGCCGTTTCTTTTGGAAGCGATTCGTAACAGACTGAATATCCCCGTGGAGATGATCGATCCCTTCCGGGAGATCATCTGCCCGGAAAAGTTGTTTGATGCGGGATACCTCAAGGAGGCGGGCCCTCGTCTGGCCGTGGCGGTGGGACTGGCCATGCGAAGGCGCGGGGAGAGATGATGCGAAAGCCGGCTGATAGTGGGGAATGACGATGAATGACGAGTTTTTTCTGGGAAGGGAACCGATCCTGGACAGGGAAGAGAAAATTTATTCTTACACGCTGTTGTCCCAACCCGCGGCGTCTCCCCTGGGGAGCGGTGATGGAGATGGGGCGTTTCACCCCGCTGACACCATCATCCGTCTGTTGTCCGAAAACGGAGCGCGGGAGCTCCTGGGGGAGTGCAAGGGGGGGATCAACATCGGGTTCGATCTCCTCATGGGTGATCTCCCTCCGACTCTTCCCGCCAATCGGATCATTCTAAATCTTGAGCAGAACCTCCCCCTCTCCGATGTAATCATCCGGCGCTGTCATCAACTCAAGGAATCCGGCTTCATGCTGGCGTTGAACAACCATCGGTTTAGTTCACAATTCACTGAACTTTATGGCATAGTCGACATCATCGGCATCGACCTGAATAGGACGCCGGCTGACCGGCTGAAGGGGGCGGTGCGACTCTTTCGCCGTCATCCTGTGCGGCTGCTGGCGGAGAGGGTGGATACCCGTGATCAATTCACCCAATGCCGGACCTTGGGCTTTGAACTCTTTCAGGGGTTTTTCTTCGCTACTCCCACCGTCATGGCCAGGAAGAAACTCAACGAGACCGCGGCCACCCTGCTTCGTATCGCCCTGCTGATCATTAATGAAGCCGGAGTGGAGGCCATCGTCCAGACCGTTCAGGAAAGCCCCGGTCTCACCTACAAGCTGCTGCTTCAGGCTAATTCGGTGGTTGTGGGGGCGCGGCGGGAGATCGACTCGGTGCGTCATGCCATCCTCCTTCTGGGACGAGACCTGATTCGTCGCTGGGCCCAGGTGGAGCTTCTGGCGGCCAACGGTTCAGAGGAACAGGATAATCCTCTGGTTGAAATGGCCACCATGCGCGCCGGCTTCATGGAACAGCTCAGCAAGAGTCATCCGTTGCTGGCGGGGTCAAGGGATGCCGCGGATCGGGCCTTTCTGACGGGGACCCTCTCCATGCTGGAAACGATCTACAATGTCTCCATCGAGGATGTTGTCCAATCCGTGGAGCTTTCCGCCGACGTGAAGATGGCGCTGCTCAGGCGGGAGGGGCTGTTCGGCCACATGCTCACCCTTGTGGAGGCTCTGGAGCGACTTGATTTCGACGGTGCTCGGGATATCCTTCCCAGGATCACTCTTTCTCCTGGGAAGATACTGGACGCCCAACGGAATTCATTTCACCGGAAAGGGGGGGGGATGAGTGCTGCCGTGGCGTGAGTTTCCCCCCTCCGGAAGTTTCTCAGGGCTGATTAGTCATGCCGGGGGGATTTCAGTGCAAATAGCAGATTCCGGAGCCGATGAACATCTTTCAGTCGATGCACAATGATGCCAAGTACGTTATCGGAGGAGCCGAGAAAAAAGTATCGTGCTCCTCCTGTCTCGGCAAGAGTTCTCGTTAGCTCGTGAAAAAAATCGAACCCTGCAGCTCCCCATTCTCAAGTTATCAAGGCCCCATCGGCCCCTTCATCTCGCAATCATGCAATCCCCAGCCCCCTCACCGGATACATCATCACGCCGCCAGACTAGAGAAGACGGTGATCAAGTTGGAGTGGAAGCACCTCAACTAATACCGGATTCAGTGCCGAATGGCGGGGATTCAGTATGATATTCCATCCAAGGCCAGGAGGAAACAATACGGATGGTACTCTGAGTGCAGGATAGGTCACTGTTTCGAGCCATTGCCGTCCGAATTCCATTGTAGCCGGGGCTATCGAAGGAGTATCCCAACCCGATGGCAACTCTGTGGAAGTAATGGTTAACAGGGTGCATGGGTCCGTCACCTCCAATACCGCCAAGGACAGGTCTCCCGGTAAATCCGCAAGCGTGACTCTTGCCAGATACTCCAGCAGTGCCAGTGCCGCACTTTCCGCCGTATACAGAGCCGGCACCCCTTTGGGATTCCAACGACCTCCTGCCAGGCGGGCCCCTTCGCCGGTTAGGTCAGCAATGAACCGGGCCGGGGCAATCCGGTACAGACGCATTAGGCCCCCACGCCATATTCGATTCGAGTCAGTTCATCAAGGACAATGCCTACCCCAGTGAAAGTGTCCAAGAGAGACAGCGGAGATGTCTGGTCCAGAGTATAGCAGGGGGACTTCAGCCAATGTACCGCCTTGTTCTTGGCGCCAAAAACCTTGATGCCGCGGGCGACCACTCGTGCAATCTGAACCAGGTGGTCAGACAAATCTTTGTCCAGAATGGCGGGAGTTTTACGTTGAATGGTGCGAATTGATACCGGCAAAAAGGAATAAAGCTCGGTCTTGGAGATTTCCAGTTCCTCGGCCAAGGAGCTTAGGTGATTCGCAACAAAGAACATACTCGACAGAAACCCGTTTACCCTTCGACAAGCTCAGGGCGAACGGATTCAGGTTTAATAACCGCCTTATTTTCCGTTCGTGGTGAGCCTGTCGAACCATGAACGGAAAATCGATACCGAACATGTTATACGGTACACTCTTTGCTGCGAATCACCTAAGCAGAGGTCATGTTTTTGATTCCAATATCCTGATATACCACATCAATGGCCAATTGGATTTAGCCATGGAGCAGATGTGATGCACTCGCAAATTCTCCCTCAAGATGTCATTGCGAGGAGCGAAGCGACGAAGCAATCTCAGTAGTTTTAGTATGTTAGCAATAAACTAGATTGCTTCGCTTCGCTCGCAATGACAGAATTTGCGAGTGCATCAGATGTTATACTCCTGGTTTGAGATCCCCTCCTTTATCTCCACCATAACGGCCATGGAGGTACTGAGCCGGCCTGGACACACGGATGAGACGGCAGAACTGACGGCGGCATTTCTGGATATTTTCGATGAAATCGCCATAGACCCTGCGATCAAATCTGCCGCGATAGCGATACGCCGTGCCTACCGACTCAAATTACCAGACGCAATAATCGCCGCGACGGCACAGCACCTCGAAGTGCCTTTAATAACGCGCAATGTAAAGGATTTTGCACATATTAACAGCTTGAGTTTGATCAATCCGTTTGAAAAGAGTTCAGTTATCCCCGGTTAGTTTTCGACAATCCACACGAAATGCTTTAGCTGTTAAGAAAGGGAGACTGGATAGCCTGTCTCCCGCTCTCTTTTTAGGGGCACGGCGCGCCGTACCCCTACATCGTCAACGGCAAACCGGCTCTGGATTGGGTGGTGGAACGACAATGCGTCAAGACCGACAAGGAGAGCGGGATAGTCAATGACGCCAACGACTGGGCGACGGAAACGGTGGGCAACCCGCGCTACCCCTTGGAACTTTTCCAGAGGGTCATCACGGTGAGTCTGGAGACGATGAAAATAGTCCGAAGTCTGCCGGGATTGGAGTTGTAGGGGCGGGCCTTGGTCCGCCCGACATTGTTTTTCCTGATTGCTACTCATCTGCGGCTTATGGTTCGACAAGCTCACCATGAACGGAAAATCGGCCTGAAAACCGTTCGTCCTGAGCCTGTCGAAGGATGAACGGTTT
>CAIYUY010000032.1 GCA_903929485.1 uncultured Desulfuromonadales bacterium | reverse complement strand
GAGAACCGCTTGGATAGAATATCCCTGTTCGGCTCCCTGGATATCACTCTTGACAAGGAGGGGTTAATAAAGGTAAGAGAGCTTAAAGCGCTGGTGGACTCCGTACTTGCCGAACTGGTAAAAAAAGAGCTTTCGAAAAAAGTAGCCGTTTTCCCCACGCAAACGGTGGATAATCCCTTTGCTTGAAAGTCGTCGGATGATGATGCCATATTTGGCCGGTTTTTGACGAATTTATTAGTTATTGCAAGGATATACAATCATGGCTCTGGTTGATCCCAAAGAATTGTCTGCTAGGGAAAGTGAACGGGTGGAATGGAAAGAAAACGTAGCTGATTGTGATGATGTCGTCAGAACAGTTGTGGCTTTTGCCAATGACATATCAAACCTTGGTGGCGGATATGTCGTTTGTGACGCCGCTGAAGGTAAGGATGAAGCAGGGTTCCGGAAGATTTTTTTGTCAGGCTTGACCTCGGCTCGATTTAAAGAAGTTGAAAACAGGGTTAGGTGATTTGCGATAAAAAGCATACCAACCGTCTGTCATCCTGAGCAACGCGAAGGATCTGCTTTTAATGCAAAAGCAGATTCTTCGCTATCGCTCAGAATGACATCTTTTGGAATTATCAGGGTATGTACTTTGTGGCGAATCCCAAATATCTCAAGGAGTTTTGAGATGGCTGAGATGAAACAGATACTAGGGATAATTAAGTCCGGAGAATCCGAGACGGTCGAATTTAAGTCGAGCTTCGACCGCGAAGCCATTGAGACCATAGTTGCCTTTGTCAACACAAGGGGCGGCAAGGTTTTCATAGGCGTCACTGATTCCGGCGATGTCAAGGGTGTGGAAATCGGCAAGGAGACACTGCAGAGCTGGATCAACCAGGTGAAGCAGAATACATCTTCGACGGTAATCCCTGATATTGATGTGTACGAGATCAAGGGGAAGAGTATCGCAGTGCTTGAAGTGCCGGAGTACCCAATCAAGCCGGTTGCCTGCAAGGGACGTTATTACAAGCGCATCAAGAACTCTAACCACCAGCTTTCCGTTTCCGAGGTCGTTAATCTTCACCTGCAATCCTGCAACAACAGCTGGGATTACTCCCTCGACGACCGTCATGACGAAAATGATATCTCTCTCGACAAGGTCCGGAATCTGATTGAGATGGCAAATAAGGTTAGGGCCGTGCCAATCACGGACGATCCACTGACAGTTCTTCAGAAGTACGAACTGATCCGGGACGGAAAGATAACTCGAGCAGCCTTCTTTCTCTTTATGGCTGGTGAATCGAGTCTCACCACCATCGAGTTGGGGCGTTTTCAGACCGAGACCCTCATCAAGGATGGCGCCCGGCTGAAGACCGACCTCTTCGCCGAAGTGGAAGGCGTTCTGGCGTTTATCACCAAACATATCCACCGGGCTTACATCATAACTGGAAAGGCCCAGCGGGAAGAGCGCTGGGACTACCCCATGGAAGCGGTGCGGGAGGTTGTGCTCAACGCCATCATTCATCGGGACTACACAAGTTCCTCCGATTCGATCGTGAAGATCTTCGATGATCGGATAGAGGTATACAATCCCGGAAGGTTGCCGTCAGGGCTCACCGTGGAAAAGTTGCTTAAGAGCGATTACCGCTCATCCATTCGTAACCGGAAGCTTGCCGACATGTTCAAGGAAGCCGGGTTGGTGGAGAAGTATGGTTCCGGCATCAGGAGGATCGTAGAAGGCTTCAAGGCCTACGGTTTGCCCGCGCCAAAATTCCAGGAAATAAGCGATGGTTTCATGGTGACGATGATGAAAATTCCTTCGGAAGAAACTTCGGAAGAAACTTCGGCGAGGATTTTTACGGCAATCAAGGCTAATAATTTGATAACCGCTCGGAAGATTGCCGATATTCTGGGGATATCTTCCCGTGCAATAGAGATGCGGATTGCCAAGTTGAAGCAAGAGGGGAGGCTCAGGCGTATCGGACCAACAAAAGGTGGTTCCTGGGAGATACCGGATTAACATTAGATACCACTCTCGGTGTTACAGACGATGAGTTACTCTTCGCTTCGCGCGGATGAAAGTCTTTGATCTTTTGCGGCGCCAAGGGCGAAGCAGACCGCTGACGATGCAGCAGGGCTAACGCCGTTCGCCCCTACGAAAATACGGCATATTTTCCTGACCGAAGGACCAGCCCCATGAACGAACTCCAGCTGCAAGACAAATTCCTCATTCCGTTCTTTCGGGATGGCCTGGGTTACAAGGAGGTCAAGGCTAATACGGTGACCTCTTCGCTGATCATCGAGGAAGATCTGCAGACGTTCATCGGGGAGAGTTCGCTCAACCAAAAACCCTACGAGACCCTGCTCAAGAAATACCGTGGCGACAAAAAGGCTCTGCTGCATGAGCTGATGACACTCATCGCCGAACGGATCGCCGCCAGCCGTAATATGGCGCTGTTTATCAACGCCAACAAGTCCATCTCCTTGCAGGGGATCAAGCTCCATCTCTTTTATACCGGCGACAGCGTCATCCACGGCGACGCCCTGTTTCATGAAAACATCTTCTCGGTGGTGCAGGAGCTGCCGTACAAGTTCACCTACAAAGGATCGCAAATCTACGCCTTCCGACCCGATATGGTCACCTTTGTCAACGGGATGTATCTCGGCTACAGCGAATTGAAGAACAATTACACCAGCCGGAACGCCCGGAAGAACGGGCGGGGCAAGGTGCTGAAGGATTATTTTGAAGCGGTGAAGGCGTATCACCGGCATATCGACAGCGACGTCATGGTCAGCGACAAGGAAAAGCAGGGTTACCGGAAGGATTTTCTCAAGATCTTCGAGAGCGCCATTCATATCACCACCACCGATATGAGTGAAACCTATGTCATTCGGACCATCGCCGATTACTTCGACGAGACCCTGGCCACCTGCCGTGAAGGCAAATTCGACCGTGAAGAAATAGAGAAGAAGGCCCACGGCGTCTTCAAGCTCTATCCCCTGCTCAACCCCGACGCCGGTAAGAAGGAGAAGCTTAAGGAGCTGTTCTCCGCGCTGTACGGCAAAGCGATGATGGAAAAAGAGATCCTTTATTACAACTTCATCCAGCGCGACGTGTATCTGAACAGGGGGGTAAAGGAGGCCAAAGTTCAAATCGGTATCCTGATTTCACCCCGCCCGAAACAGAAGTTCGGCGCCGACAAGATCATGGCGAAGATTGACGAGTTTCTGGCCCATGAGCAGGAGCCGGACTATTTCGAAAAGTTGCTGGAAAAACAGCTGGCCGGTGTTTCCGAGGCCAGGAAGAAGGAGCTCCTGGAAAAGCGGAGAGCCTATTCCAATAACAAAAACGTCTATTCGCTGTTGATGCAGTACGCCGCCGGGTTCGGCAAATCCAATCAGACCATTTCGCGGGTGAACCGGATCACGAAACATAAGAATGACTGCAAGATCGTCGATTTTTCCTATAACAATGTGAATGTGCAGAACATCAAGGATGCCTACGACCACTATTCCGACGTGGTGGTGAGCGATTTCGATCCTTTCGGCGACAAGAAGGTGCTGGATCTGTTGCTGGGTGAACTGAAGAAGTCGGATACCTGTGACAAATTTTTTCCGTCTTCATGGTGATCTACAGGGATGCCGCCAGGCGTGATGAGCCCGAAAGTTACCATGATTTTGAACGGAGCCTGAAGAAGTATATGGAAGCCAACCCGCAGCGTACCGCCGATACCAAGGCCAAGGCGACGCAGTATTTCACCATTCTCAACCGTATCGAATACGTCATCGAGTTGGAGGCCAAGTACCGCGAACCCGGTTTTTTGCACTTTTGGCGTATGTTCAATACGCTCTACAACCTGCTGCACACCAGCAACGTTGTCAAGGACCCCATCGAAGTCTATTTCGATAACCAGATCGGCATGGTTGAAGTGGTCGCCGCCGAACCGGTAAAGAAGAAAAAGAAACCAACGGTAGTGGCCATAGGTTTATCCCCCGGTGACGGCGGCCGGTTCGATATCCTGGCTATTATTGCCGCCCGCAACGCGCATGAAGCAAAGACGGGAACGTTGATCCGGGATTTCGAAGCCAAGATCGTCGAATTTTTCAGCTACGTTTGCGCCTCTTCCGAAGGCAAACGCTTGATCTAAAAATCAACTCGCACGTCACCGAGAATGAACTCTACGATGACTTCGCGAAAATATATCGCCGCTACAGGGCGTTGCATCGGCAAACCGTGGGGGACTACTTTTTCAAGGAAACGGACGATCTGGTGGACAAGCTCTGTGATGATTTTGAAGTCACCGTGCGGGAAGGCGCCTGATTCAATGGCTATTGGAGGATTTATGCTCACCGAAAACCCTGGCGGCTATAATTTTATTCTGAACCCTTATCCTACCGAGCGTATTTCGCGATGCCCGCTTTGCGAAGGAAAAACCGGTCAGAAAAAAATTCCCCTCCTGATTCATGTAGATCCAGCGCGTTTGATTGCCCTCAACTACACCTGCCGGTATTGCGGGCCATGCCATCTGTTGATCGGACATACACATGAAATTGAACATCATATGACGGAAGCTTTTCGTCACTCGACTCCCGAACTCATCGGTAACCGTTATCTGGTCATGGGGACCGTGGAGAAGAAATACTGGCGAGAAGGTCTCACGGAATTTAAAACACCTACGGAGATGATCGACCATACGACAACTTTTACCGACAGCTACGAGGATATTCGTCTTCACCGGCCGGGGTGGTATAAGGATGGGCAGGAACAGCCTGTGATGGAGCCGCCACCATCATGCGAGTGGGTTAAGGTGGAATCGGAGCTTGAAAACGAGTAAAACTGACCCTTTAATTTGTGGAGGATGTTGTGGATATGTATCAACAGCTGGATGCCCTGCGAACAAGGATCGACCTGCAGGCGGTACAACCGCTACTCTCTCGGGAGATACAGTCACGTGCCAACAGATACGCGGAAACGGTGGCCAGGGAGAAAAATAATCTGCTGCGAGTCATGGCATCCTTGATAGCCTACAGCAATAATGCGCCATCCGACGCAGTCGCTACCATCCTGGAGAATGGTGTTTTCGAGAGGGTCTTTTTTCATTTTGACATACGGACAGTCGCCCGAATGAACTCTGAGTGGATCATCGAAAACAATTGGAGCGCCATACGGGATATTCGTTTCAAGAAGAAAGTGGGGGCGATCATCGGTTGCGCCAAATTGCTTGCTGCCAATCGGAACAACAACCCGACCATTGAAACATTTTTTGACAGCTATAACCTGCCGAAAGAGATCGGATCAAAGGATGATCTGGACAGATTCTGGCAACAGTACGATTTTTTACTTGCCGGATTCATTGTACGGGACATGCCCTATTTCAAGAATGATACGGCGCTGCTCCACCTGTTATTGTATCTGGGGTTTCCCTGCATCAAGCCTGACCTGATAGTCATGAAAGTTGCCGCCGCCGTGGGCTTGATCGATTCCAGGAAAGATTATAATCTGTGCAGTTTGAAAGAGAGGAAGTCCGTTGTCCGCACCGTTCAGGAGTACTGTTTATCCCGAAACATAAAGCCGGCAGTCATGGATCTGTATTTCCTTATTTTCGGAGGTCAGAACTATGCCCGGCGATTTGTCACTGACGGGTATGTTCCGGGTTGCTAAGGTGATTCGCGGCAAAGAGTGTACCGTATAACATGTTCGGTATCGATTTTCCGTTCATGGTTCGACAGGCTCACCACGAACGGAAAATAAGGCGGTTATTAAACCTGAATCCGTTCGCCCTGAGCTTGTCGAAGGGT
>CAIYUY010000031.1 GCA_903929485.1 uncultured Desulfuromonadales bacterium | reverse complement strand
GGCGATTATAGATTTCGAATTGGGTTTTGCCGAGTTCGAAGGGAGAGAGCCGAAAATGCCCGTTCTGGGTTGTCCTGGCTGCAATCGGGAATCGCAGGAATTCACCGGGTTAAAAAGTCCGCCCGAAGGGCGATAAGTCCAGGGGAAGAGCTTTTCTCCCCAAGGTTCCTCCGCTCAATGGTTTATCCACGGCTTCTCCGCCTGCCACAGCCCTATTTCCAGATCATAGATCAGATCATCGGGATCTTCCAGGCCGATGGAGAGCCTGATCATATCTTCCGCCACGCCGCTCCTTTCCTGCTGCTCCGGGGTCAACTGCTGATAGGTGGTGCTGGCAGGATGAATCACCAGCGACTTGGCATCACCAACGTTGGCCAGGTGAGAGAAGAGGGTAAGGGAGTCGATGAACTTCAGCGCCGCAGCGCTTCCCCCTTTTACGCCGAAAGTCAGAATTGCGCCTCCCCCCTTGGGGAGATATTTTCGCGACAACAGGTCCGAAGGGGAATCGCCCAAGCCGGGATAGTTGACCCAGGCGACTTGT
This sequence comes from uncultured Desulfuromonadales bacterium, assembly GCA_903929485.1. Classification (GTDB taxonomy): domain Bacteria; phylum Desulfobacterota; class Desulfuromonadia; order Geobacterales; family CAIOGM01; genus CAIOGM01. The sequence continues at coordinate 1,536 of CAIYUY010000031.1, read as the reverse complement.
GGATGCTCCTGGAGGAAGCGGGCGATCTTCAAGCTGTTGCAGACGTGACGATCCATCAGGAGGGAGAGTGTTTCCAACCCCTGGAGGAAGAGAAAGGAGTTGAATGGGCTGATGGCGGCCCCGGTGTTGCGCAACAGGGTGACCCGGGCTTTGATGATGTATGCCAGGTTACCGAAGTTCTCCACGTAAGAGATGCCGTGGTAGCTGGGATCCGGCTGAGCGACGCCGGGAAATTTGCCGTTTGTCCAGTCGAATTTGCCGGAATCCACGATGGCCCCTCCGATGGAGGTGCCATGGCCGCCGATGAACTTGGTGGCCGAATGGACGACGATGTCGGCCCCCCACCTGATGGGGTTGGCCAGGTAAGGGGTAGCGAAGGTATTGTCGATGATCAGCGGAACGCCATGGCTGTGGGCGATTGCCGCCACCGCTGCCACGTCCAGCACGTCCAGCTTGGGGTTGCCGATGATTTCTCCGTAGATCGCCTTGGTTCGTTCCGTAAGAGCTCCCCGGAAATTTTCCGGGTCCGACGGATCAACGAAGAGAACCTTGATCCCCAGTTTGGGGAGGGTGTGGTGAAACAGGTTATAGGTTCCTCCGTACAGGTTGGCCGATGAGACGATTTCGTCCCCCGCCTGGGCGATGTTGATGGCGTAGGTAATGGCCGCCTGTCCCGAAGCAGTGGCCAGGGCGCCGACCCCTCCCTCCAGGGCCGCCAGACGCTCCTTGAAGGCCGTCTGGGTCGGGTTCATGATTCGGAGCGGGAGGGGGACGTTCAGAGCGGGAGGGAGATGTTCATGCGATCATGCGTTTCTCCTGCGGCAGTGATAGCAACGCATAAACGCATGAACGTCCCTCCTACCACTCCTACCACTGAACGTCCCTCCTACCACCAGGCTATCGAAGAACCGAATGGGGAAATTCTTTGTAAACTTCAGCCCGGCAGTGAGCAACAAAGCGACGAAATCATTACGCCAAACCATGCGGGAATGGCGTCTTCATTTGCGCAGTGACAAGAGTCTTGAAGGCTTAGCTGGAATGTTCAATCCGGTCCTCAGGGGGTGGATTAACTACTTCAAGAGTTACTACAAGTCTGCAATGTACCCGACCCTGCGACACCTCGACGGAATTTTCGCGAAGTGGGCGATGAGGAAATACAAGAAACTGAGAGGCCACAGAAGGAGGGCGCAGCAATGGGTAACCCGCATAGCGCGGAAAGAGCCAAAACTGTTTGCTCACTGGCAGCTTCTACAGGGATAGGCTGGATGATAGGAGCCGTATGAGCTGAGAGGTTCACGTACGGTTCTGTGAGAGCGTTGGGGTGAGACCCCTCTGCGCTACTCGACTCGACATCCTGGTATCCGGGGTGGGTACGGGGGGGACCATCACCGGTATCTCCCGTTATATCAAGAACACCAAGGGGAAGAAGATTCTTTCCGTGGCGGTGGAGCCCAAGGAGAGTCCGGTGATTACCCAGAAGTTGGCCGGTCAGGAGCTCAAACCTGCGCCTCACAAGATTCAGGGAATCGGGGCCGG
>CAIYUY010000030.1 GCA_903929485.1 uncultured Desulfuromonadales bacterium | reverse complement strand
GTGGGGAATGGTGAAGGCATAGCGGCCGGGATCGAACCGCGCGACACGAGAAACGCGGTGATGTTTTCCGCGCCCTCCGCTCTTCCACTGAGTCTTACGCTATGCCTTTGAGTTCAGTATAGCAAAAAGGGAAAAGGATGTCCTACAAAAAGATCTAAGGAGCGGATACGGGATGTAGGGGCGACGCATGCGTCGCCCCTACCATGAAACCACCAATAGACACGAGGGCCAAGCATGATCGAAAATCGCCGTATAGTTTGCCGAAATGATAACCTCAACCTCTGGCACGTGGAACTTCAGCCGTATGATGACGTAATGATAGTGATGATAACAACGCATTTATATTTAGGCTCGATAAAAGTTAATTGCGTCAGATCTCCCAACTGGCTGGAACGTATCCTGGGGATTACGCATGAACAAAATATAGATAAAGCAGTGCGTAGCTTCAAAGTTTTGTGCGACCAGATGAATGCCGAGGATGATCGGAACAAATTATTGGTGGAACAATGCCGGAAAAAGTACGAGGTCGAGGGCATATAAACTACCCCTCACCCACCGGGCACGGCGCGCCGTACCCGGTGGGTGAGGGAGCAAACCTTTTAACCATCCACGTCTTTTTTCACCATTCACCCTTCACTATTCACCTTTCACGAGGTTCTCATGATTGAACTGAAGGTAGATGACCGGGAGATTGTGACGGCGCTGGAAAAGTTGGCGGCCAAGGGGCAAAACCTGCGGTCGGCGATGCTGGCTATTTCCATGAATATGCGGGACGCGGTGAAGCAACGGTTTATCGAAGGTCCGGCTACATGGAAGAAGCTGGCCACGTCCACGGTGAAGCGATATGAGAAAAAAGGGTGGAGCACCCAGCCGATGCTTAACCGCAACTCCGGCGGGCTGTTTCCTTCCATCGTCCCCGATAACAGCGGGACCACCGCCACGGTGGGAACAAACAATATCTATGCGGCCGTGCATCATTTCGGCAAGACGATCAACCGGCCGGAGCGGCAACAGGTCATTCACTTCAAGCAGGAGGTGCGGGGGAAGATCACCCGAGCCACCCGTAACGCCCAGGGGAAGTTGCAGGGGGGTGATAAGTTCTCCAAGGCCAAGGGGAGCCGCTACGTATCGCAGACTATAATTCTCTATCATCAACTGACGGAGAATTACTGACAAGAGAGACACCAGAGAGCCTCAGTTCCTCTCCTCAACTAGGTGTGTAAACGGCCTTGAATGACACTTTAAAAAGTCATTCAAGGCCGATATATATGAAAACCCATACGTCCAAATCGCCCACATATCACTTCCAAATCGCCCGCCGCGCTACACTACACTACACGCCGCGCAACAAAATCGCCCGCCGCGCTACATTATTACGGCACTCACTACGGCACGGCCAAATTGAGCATAAAAAAAGCACCTACGTTTTACCGTAAGTGCTTGTTTTTAATGGAGCCACCTATCAGAGTCGAACTGATGGCCTATTGATTACGAATCAATTGCTCTACCAACTGAGCTAAGGCGGCCAGACAATTATCTTCCAAGCTACTGTTTTTTTGAACTTATTTGGTGTTTTTGGTCTACAAAACGTGCTCGTAAGTACTTGTAACTGCGTTGTAGTGATACTTTTACCGCAAAAATTCCTCTCCGTCAATGACATTCTAACATATGGAACGGAGTAATCTACTTTTCGTAGTTTGCCAGACATGTCCCGATCGCGTATTGAAGCTTATAATAAACGTAAAATCAATAGGATGCAGACGATAAACTGTTCGAACAAATGTTGACAAAAGTTGGACAAATTTCTACGGGAGAGCGACAATCCACACCAAAAAACGGTATTCTTGACCGACACCCGGATTCATACTGCCGACCTTATCCCTCCTGCTCCAAAATTCTCGTGGCTTCTATCCGGCAGAGTTCTCTGGTGTCATTTGATACCGACAAGCCGGAGTCGGACAATTGAGAGACCCCCATTCCAGCTCTTTTTCTCCTGACCTGTTCCACATACTCCGGCGTCATCGGGTTTATCCCCTTCCTCCTGTCAGAGACATCCAGCATGCTGTCCCCCATAAAGTCATATTCTTCAGGGAATCTCTCCCTATGAATTTTTCGAGCCAGTTCTTCTATCGTCCTCTTCGTTTTCTCTTCCGGACCCTGAGCGGCGATCCGCTCTGCAGCGTAAGATTTCAGCCGGAATTCCTTCCCCTCGTAGATACGAACCGGGTTACCCCGTTCCAGACCATTATGCGAGTCCGAGGGGTCAGGGCTCAGGGGTTCCGAGGGGTCGGTTCCGAGGGGTCAGGGCTCAACAATCAACAACTCCCTGACCTGTTCCAAAGCCGCACTCACCTTTCGGTCATTTTCCGCCCGCTTAAGCAGTCTCTTGCTCGTCACCGATACCGCCGCATCGCCCATTCCGAATATCCCACCGATCTCTTTAAGCTTCATCCCTCCGTGTCTGTGGCAGAAATAGATGCGGACTTTCTTCCACAGGCCGTATTCCTCTCCAATCGCCCCTTTGACCGTCTCTACAATCGTATCTACCCCAGGTCGACTCGAAAGTTTTTTTATTGCGGGAACGCTCCGGTCCGGTTGTATCGAACATACGTGGGTTTCCGACACCTCGGCGATGAACTCGGGACTCCCAAGAAGAGTCGACGCGACGACTCCTTTCAACGGACTTTCGTATTCCGTGCCCATCAGACCTTCCACAAAACTCCGGTACTTCGCCTGACTATTTTTTGCCCCGAATTTTTCGAGGATCAGATTTGTCTTCAGCCAGACCGGGGGCGAGGTGAACCCAGCAAAAAACTGATAGCTTGACCATTCGTGGTCCTGAGGCTTGGCCACCATTCCGGCCCTTACCGGGTTCAAGTGGATGTATCGGGACAGTTCCAAGGCGTATTCGTCAGCTTCTACGACAATTGCCTTATATCTCCAATGGAACAGATGTCCTGCTCTCTTGCGCTTGACATTGTAGTATGTGGTATAAGCACCGTTGATGTGATGCATGATCTGCGACAGGTTCCCAAACGGTGTCTCGATCAGCAGGTGGTAATGATTTGTCATAAGGCAGTAGGTGAGGATTACTGCCTTGTACCGCTCCACGGACGATTGAAGGTATGAGAGAAATTTCTCCCGGTCCCCGCGGCTTTTGTAGATATCCTTCTTCTCGTTTCCCCTGGACGTAACGTGGTAAAAAGCTCCGGGGTATTCAATGCGTAACGGTCGCGCCATGGCGTGTCTCTCCGGCCTTCATGGTTGGTTACCCCTGAAAGGATACCGGAGACTTATAATTTGTCAATTGTTGAGCCCTGACCCCTTATGTTCTCGGTCCGGGTCGACTTGTGGCCGTTGGAGTCGGTATCCGTCTCGATGTCGGTGACGGTATACTCCTCCTCGGCGTGTACCAGGGAGAAACGTATACCTGATTGCTACTCATCTGCGGTTTATGGTTCGACAAGCTCACCATGAACGGAAAATCGGCCAGTTGCAGAGCTGAAAACCGTTCGTCCTGAGCCTGTCGAAGGATGAACGGTTTTCAGCCGCAGATTAGTAGCAATCAGG
>CAIYUY010000029.1 GCA_903929485.1 uncultured Desulfuromonadales bacterium | reverse complement strand
GGAGGCGCCCCTTTCCCCCCCGCGCCATGGGCCTGCATCTGTTGGACGACCTTGGCCACCCCGGCATCGGACTCAAGCCTGCTGATGCTGCCGTCCTTGTTAGTGTCCATGCCGGCCATGATTTCATCGGCAGTGGGACCTTTCTGACCAGCCGTCCCCTGTGTCGATTTTGCAACCTGGGCCGCCACCTGAGTCAGCTCATCCTTGCTGATCTTGCCGTCACCATTCAGGTCATTTTTCTTAAAGATCTCATCCTGCATCTTTTTCAGCTCCGCCGCGCTCACCCCACTGCCGCCACCGATTGAACCTACCATCTGTTACCTCCTTTCTCTGATTTTGGTTTACATTCTTTCCTGCCCTCTATTTTAGTTATCGGCTTTCCGATGCAAACATGTATTGCAGATTTGTGCTGTTCTGTGGATATTTGTAAAGAAGTGTGGAGAAGTGTAAAATTGACCTCAAATGTAATCTACAAAAATCAACATTCAACGCAATGATTTTGGGGTATAGTTTCCAGCGGTTTCAGCCGCGACGGTGTTTTGCCTCCGGCTCCTGTTTTCGGCAATCCGAATATGGTGCTACGAATCGGTATCGTCATATTCATTCCGGGTTTGATCTGTTATCTCTTGGCCAAGTATTTGGTAGCTCCGCTTGTAATTTTAAGAGATGCGACAACTCGATTTGCTTCCGGTGAACATTCCGTGAGGGTTGGATTTCGCACGGGAAAACGAAGGGATGAAACAACCGAACTGGCAAAGGATTTTGACAAAATGGCCGAACGGATAGAGTCCCTGATGAAACTACAGCGACAACTTATTGGCGATATATCTCATGAATTGCGTTCACCTCTTGCGAGGCTCAATGTAGCCCTTGACCTTGCCCGGCAAAACAGAGGAGTAGAAGCAGAACAGGCGCTAAATCGGATAGAGGAAGAGGCCCGGGAACTAAACGACATGATCGGAGAACTGTTAACGCTTATTCGTCTGGCAAGCGGCAATGAATCGGTCGCCATGGCGAACGTCGATATTGCCGAACCGGTACGGGAAATCGCCGGTGATGGTGATTTCGAAGCCCAAGGGAGTAATCGAGGTGTGAAGCTGCTTGAATGTGAAGAGTGCAGTATCAACGGAAACAGTGACCTGTTGCGCCGTGCGATAGAAAATGTCGTCAGGAACGCCATTCACCATACGATTGAGAATACCGAGGTGGAAATCAGTATCAGAAGGCCGTCATCGGATACTGTGGAAATATTGATCAGAGACTACGGGTCTGGTCTGCCTGAAAGTGAACTAGAAAATATTTTTCAACTATTTTACCGAACTTCGGCATCCCGTGAACGGCAAACAGGGGGAACGGGGCTTGGGCTTGCAATATCAAAGAGAGCGGTGCAACTTCATCATGGCGCCGTTACTGCTAAAAATGTCACCGGTGGAGGATTATCAATTGTCATATCAATTCCTGCAACGGTAACATGATATTCATTTAACCATGACGAATATGCGCAGAGAACCAGGAGAACCAGGAACCAGAGGACGTATATAAGATTATAAGTTTCATCCTGATAATCTTATATGCGTCCCCTTGCGTTCCAGAAGGGGTGCGCTGTTTTTGTTGACAATTTATCACCCCTTTTCTGCTATAGTTGATCTGCTGAACTGAACAAAGTTCCGGGAGGTTATTATGGGGCCTTTGGCGCTTAAACGGGATGAGCTCTTTACCTACGGCGATTATCTGACATGGGATGACAGCGAGCGGTGGGAACTGATCGACGGGGTTCCCTACAACATGACTCCGGCGCCACGTCGGATTCACCAACTGATACTGGCAGATCTGATCCGTCAGTTCACGATCTACTTGCACCTGAAGCCATGCCAAGTGTATCCGGCCCCTTTCGATGTGCGCCTGCCGGAAGCAGGTGAGAGCGACCATCTGGTGGATACGGTTGTGCAACCCGATCTGTCGGTTATCTGCGACCGCAAAAAACTGGACGACGCCGGCTGCAGGGGAGCGCCCGACCTGATTGTCGAAATTCTTTCTCCCGGCACTGCCAACAAGGATCTGAAGGTAAAATTCGCCAAGTATGAGCGTGCCGGAGTGCGTGAATATTGGATTATTGACCCTCTGAAAAAGAGTCTGCAGGTAAATCGCCTTGGACATGATGGTTCATATGGCCAAACCGAAATATTTTCTCACCTGGACCGACCACGGGTCGGCATCTTCCCGGATCTGAAAATCGATCTGGAAGCGCTTTTTACGGATTAGGTGCGGGCCGGGAACCGCAGGGGGTATTCCGGGTATTCAGGGACAGTATATTCAACTGGGGTATTCCGGGGACAGTATATTCAACTGACATTTCCACCAACGGAATTCGCCCTCGAATAGTAATGTATACTGTCCCCGGAATACCCGACTTTTCCGTATTTTTCACTGTGAGGTGACCGACAAAGTAAGCAATGCTCATTTTACTCCTCCCACCCCAGCGGAGCCCGGTTTAACACTTCCGGATAGTGTCTCCATTGCGGCAGCAACCTGTCCATCACCCACAACTGCAGGCGACGCCGTCATCCGTCTCATCGCACTGCTTCGGCGGCAGCCGCTCCGAGGCCCACTCAGTTATATCAGCACCATAATGCACAAAGAGTTCATCGCTGCCGGCAAGAGGAATCCAGTAGCAGTCAAGCACCGTGCCGGTGAGGTCGAAATAGGCTACGAGACGCGTGGCGGTTTGTTCACTGAGGGCTTTGTTAGCCAAGCAGCCCTTGTGGTACTCCTTCGTAGCCATATCCACACAGCGGACGCCGGTCTGATAACCGTCCTCGGTGGCCTTCCGGTTCATGCCCAGAATAGTCCGGTCCTTGTGGACCAGGATAACCGGAAAGGGAAAGTTGTTGTAGAAAAGGTGGAAGTTCCTGAGAATTTCGTCGCTGATTTCGTGCTGTGCCATGACTTTTGTTGCTCCCTTTATTTTCAAACTGTCGCCCCCGAGTTGCCGAGCAGTTCACCCTCCCGTAGCCCCCGTCGCCCCTTATCTTGTTTCTTGGCAACTAAACGACTGGGCGACGTTCGCACGGGTTCCTTTGACGATTGGCGTAGGAATGATGTTCTGGGGATAGGTAAATCCGCGCTCGGCAACGAGATAAACAACCAGGTCGAGTGTGGCGTCCGCAACGTCCCAGCGCGTCACTACTCCGTCTTTGAGCGTGAGGATAAATGTCTCGATGGAAGTGCCGGTGCGTCCAGTGGGCTTGACGCCGAAGAACTCGCCGACGTGCTGCCAGTGGAGAGTAACGGTGATGACAGCACGAGTGTCTGTGGCAAACTCGTCCACGAGGTCAATGGCGGGTGCGAATGCTTGATGAAACTCGCTCGCCCATCCCTTGAGGGCGGCGATGCCGACGAAGCCCTGACCCAGTGGACTGTTGGTGATAACATCAGGATGAATAAGACCATCCCAAAGCTCAAGGCGATTTGTAGCAAAGCCGTCGTAGATGGTGCGGGTGATTGAGTTAGTCATGTTGTTTGTCCCCCTGTGGTGTGTCTTATCGGTTCCGTTTTTGCGAGACGCGCTTGCACGTTGAGTTAACCTGCGAGTAAGCTGCATATTTGCCGTACTATATCCCAGCTGAAATTTGAATAGTAAACTAAATAATTAATATTTAGCTTATTGATCACACATGCTCAAAAATGACCGGCAAGCGTGCGGACCTTTTCTTCTGCCGCGGCTATGAATGATGCCGCTTGGTCCGGAACGGCATCAACCCCTTCAACCACGACAGCTTCGAACTCTTCGATTCCCATAAAGCCCATGATCGATTTGAGGTATGGTACGGAATGATCCCATTCCTTGCCATAGTGAAAGCCGCCACTAGAATGAATGTGGAGACACTTCTTGCCCTGGTTTTTTAAAAGTCCCACGGCGCCGGTGGGTGTGTATGCGAAGGTCTTGCCAACCACGCATACCGCATCGATGTACATTTTCAATTCCGCCGGAAATCCCAGGTTGAACATCGGTGTTACGAAGACATACTTGTCGGCGTCGATGAACTGATCGGCGTGTTTCCAGATGCGCCCGACCTTGCGCTGCTCGTCGGTTGCCAGCGATGCGAAGTCGCCCCCTTTCATCAACTTCCCCCAACCGCCCAACACATCGGCATCGATTCGCTGAATGTTATCGCGGTAAAGATCGAGAAAATGAACTTCGTCATCAGGATTTTGCCTGAGATACTCATCCAGAAATTCCTTCCCCACCGAAAGACTGCGAGAAAGTTCGACAGGTTTGAGGTTGCAGGTAACGTACAGCACTTTTGCCATGATGATCTCCTCCTGGAATAATTTAGTGTCATGTTCCTAAAATACTTTGGAAAGCCGAAAAAATACCTTGGTTCCTTCCGGACGGTTTGCCGCTCCAGTCTCAAAGTAGCTATTCAGATTGAGCGATAACCCGTCGCCACTCCACTTGATGCCAGGTCCGATGCCGAAAACGCGTTCTTTAGAATTGGCCTGGCTGCGGCCATCAATCTTGTCCTTCGTGAACTGCTGAAGGGCATATCCGTTAATCCCGACTCTCACACCTTTGACGAACTCGTACGAAGCGGCATAGTTGGCGTGAAAAGCCTGTCCCGGCTGAATGGTCCCTGCTCCCAGACCCACAAACGGGTCATCATTCTCCGAGTTCCAGAGGTAGTGGAGTCGGGCGCTCAGTTCAATCTTGTCAGTCGGCATGATGGTGAATGCATAGTAGGGGTTGATGCTCACCATGTTGCTTCCCATATTGACCGGCCGGTTACGGTCGTATTTCCCCGTCGGCAGCGTGATGTTGACAACTAAGCGTTGGAAATACGGCATGCCGAAGAGCTTCTGGTCGGTCCACTGTAGGATGAAGGGGCTGATGGTCAGATCCCCCACGCCCTGTTCGCGATCCTTAGGTCCAAAACTGGTATCCATCTCCACGTCAACCAAGGGAAGTAGAATTTCGGCTCCGTAGAAACCGGCAAGCAGTCGTACTTTGGAAATGTAAGCAATATGGGTAGTGGCGCTCACGGATGTGAGCTTGTTGGAACCGGGAATCCTGTCTCCCTGATGGTCATTGAACTGCCCAGCATGGTAATAGCCGAAGGTCTCTTCCACAAGCCACCCGGGGAAGGCGATGCCGTCCTCGAAGCCAGTATCGCCCAGATTTACCGGCGGTAGGGGGATGTCGGCTGCCCGCACGTGTCCGGCGACAACTATCAGCCCGATCCAGACAAGAATGGCCATTGTCTTCCTGTAGAGCAATCCCTGGTGCTCTTTTCCGTACAACATGTATTCTGTCTCAGCGGATTTCATCACTATTCTCCTCGTTTTTAAGTAACGGAGCGCCTTCAAATAGACATCCCATGACCGTCTGTGATCTTATGGATGCGATATTCGTGCCAAATAAAAAATGCAATAATATCAGGGGGTAATTCTTCGAAACAGAAGCATTATACCAAATACGGTAATATTTAATTGTTAAATTAAGCAAAATCCTCTATATTGTCAAATACGACAATATAGCTGTAGCAAGCAGACATCTCAATAGGGAGCAATCATCGTGATCGTCAACAGAGATGAATTTTTCAGAGAGGTGACCCTCAAGGTGTGCAGCAGCCTGGATATCGGGGTCGCCGTGAAACGCGCTTTCGACTACCTGCGGGAGCATTTCCCGCTGGACGAGGTATATCTGGATATCCTGGACAGCCGACTCGGCGCGATCCGGCGCATACTGCACCTTGCCGGTGACGGCGCGACTTCGGAAGAGATCATCCCATTGCCGGAACTGGTGTGGGATTGGGCCGGAAGCCTCACCGGACCGGTGATTATTGATGCACGGACTGCAAGCGGCCTTGCCAAGGCGATTGCGACACTGGTCAAGATGGAGGGGTACTCCGATCTGGCCCTTCCTCTCCGGGTAGAGAACGAGCTCATCGGTATGCTGATTTTGCGCGCAAACGGCGAGAGGAGATACAATAAGGGTCATGCAGAGCTTCTGTCAGTCGTGGCGGACCCATTTGCTCTGGCCCTGGCGAACACCCTCTCATACCAGGAGGTTCTCCGCTATCGCGATATCCTCCTGGACGACAACCGTTTCCTTAACCGGGAACTTTTTTCACAGGCTGGAGATGAGATCATAGGCGGGAACACGGGGCTGCGAAACGTCATGGAGATGGTCCGGCAGGTGGCGCCGCTCAACAATACGGTTCTCTTGATGGGGGAGACCGGAACGGGGAAGGAGGTAATCGCCAATACGATCCATTTTGCCTCGCCACGCAAGGATGGACCGTTTATCAAGGTTAATTGCGGAGCGATACCGGAGAGCCTCATGGACAGCGAACTGTTTGGCCATGAAAAAGGTGCTTTTACCGGAGCGGTCTCCGAGAAACGAGGGCGCTTCGAGCGGGCGAACGGTGGGACCATTTTCCTGGACGAAATCGGTGAATTGCCCCCCCAGGCCCAGGTACGCCTCTTGCGAGTTCTTCAGCAGCGCGAAATCGAGAGAGTGGGAGGAGACAGGATTATTCCAATAAATGTCAGGGTCATTGCGGCTACCCATCGCAACCTGGAAAGCATGATCTCCGAAAACCGCTTCCGGGAAGATCTCTGGTTCAGGTTGAATGTATTTCCGATCATCATCCCGCCACTGAGGCAGCGCAAAGACGATGTGCCGGCCCTCATACGCCATTTTGTGGGACAGAAAAGCAGCGAACTGGGAATTGCCGTTCCTCCAGCCATTGCTCCCGGTGCTTTGGAGAGGCTGAAGAATTACGGCTGGCCGGGGAACGTCCGGGAGTTGGAAAACCTGGTGGAAAGGGAACTTATCCGGTATCGGGGGGGGCAGCTAAGATTCGATTCTCTCTTGCCCAGTGAGGTGGAGAGCGAAACAGCTCATGCCACGGAGATAATCGACAACGGTCCATTGAATCTTGATGAAGCAATGTCCCTGCACATAAGCAAGGTTCTGACAATGACCAAAGGGAAGGTTCATGGTCCGGGTGGAGCCGCGGAATTGCTCGGCATCAACCCGAACACACTGAGGGGGCGAATGAGCAAACTCGGCATCAGGCATGGTCGTCTGCATACTATTTGAAGGAGTACAGAGTTGCGTAAATTAGAAAGGGAATTTTATTGTCAGTCATCAATCCGATTGGCGCAAGAATTACTAGGTAAGATTTTGGTCCATAATGGTAATGGGGATAAAATCAGCGGAAGAATCGTTGAAGTTGAAGCATATATGGGCATGGAAGATAAAGCGGCTCATTCTTATGCCGGCAAGAGAACCAAGAGAACTGAAGTAATGTATGGGATACCGGGGATACTTTATGTTTTTTCAATATATGGTATGTATAGCTGTGTAAATGTCGTGGCGGGAGAAGTTGAGATACCCCAAGCCGTGCTGATTAGAGCTATTGAGCCAATTGATGGGTTGAATCAAATGGCGTTAAACAGGTACAAAAAAATTTACGAATTTCTTTCCAAGAAAGAAAGAGTGAACCTCGCCAATGGACCGGGAAAACTATGCATAGCCATGGGAATAGACAAATCAGCAAATGGTGCTGATTTATGTGGGGACGTTTTCTTTTTGGAAGACGATGACTGTTCGCCTGAAATTGTGAGCAGTAAAAGAATCGGAATTGACTATGCGGAGGAAGCTGTCGATTTTCCATGGAGGTTTCAGAGTAAGAGTTACTCCCCCAGATAGGTGTACCCCAGCAGTGTTCGGTCCAGCAGTTCGATGAAATGACTGCTCTCCTCGATGGTGATCTTGCGCGACGCCACGTCCTTCTCCAGGTTGTCCCTCACCTGCTTCAGGATCTCCGGCCCCTTGTACTGAACATACTTGAGGCTCTCCCAGGTGACGTCGCCGTTGATCACCGTGTCGATCTGATAGCCGGTCTTCTTGTTGAAGGTGACATGCACCGCGTTGGTGTCGCCAAAAAGGTTATGCATGTCCCCCAGGATCTCCTGGTAGGCGCCGATGAGAAAAAAGCCGATGAAGTAATCCTCGTCCTTCCGGAGATCGTGGAGGGGGAGATATTTGGTCCGGCCGTTTTGCCCCACGAAACTGGTGATCTCGCCATCGGAATCGCAGGTGATATCCGCGATGGAGGCCATGACCTCCGGTTTCTGCTCCAACCGCTGGAGGGGGATGATGGGAAAGAGCTGATCGATGGCCCAGGAGTCCGGGATGGATTGGAAAAGGGAGAAGTTGGCGAAATAGGTCCGGCGCAGAGCAAGCTGAAAATTCTGCAACTCCTCGGGGATCGGTTTGACCTTTTCCACGATAACGTTGATCTTCCGGATGATCTTGCCGTAGAGCCACTCGGCCATGGCCCGGTCGTTGAGGGTCAGGTAGCCCAGATTAAAGAGGCTTACCGCCTCCTGAATGAGCTGCATGGTGTCATGGTAATCTTCCCGGAGGGAATACCGGTCAATGCTTTTGTGAATGTCCACCAGCTTCTTCACCGTGGTGGCCAGTTTTTCCGAGCCGTTGAGGGTCTCCTCGAAGTCGGGCATCAGGCTGGAGGTATCGGTGTTGAGCACATTGGTCACCAGCACCGAGTAGTGGGCCACCGTGGCCCGCCCCGACTCGGAGATGATG
>CAIYUY010000028.1 GCA_903929485.1 uncultured Desulfuromonadales bacterium | reverse complement strand
TTTTACATCCTGGAGAAGTAGTTCTGAAAGAAAACCTTCCAATATCCCAAAATTAGCTTTGTTGCGAAGCAATTTCTTCATTGCCCAGTCAAATCTTACCAGTCGGTCTTTCATGGGCATTACCTCGATACCTCCGCCTTTTAACCTCGGCGGAAAACTTACGGAGAGATGGGACAGGCAACTTTTAATTAACCGCTGTATCCTCTCCCTACTAATGACTGATCATTTTCTTCGTCTAACATACCATAAGTCGGGGAAGGTTGTAAAGAGACGCTGTGAACGGCCCAGAGAGGTTGGTAACTACCGATGTCAAAAGCTATCCGGATTGGTCAAAACTGCCGTGGAATATCAATGGCTATGGAGCAACTACCGCAACTTGGGGATTGCACATGCCCGGGATTGCAAGATGATATATCCTGCATGAAACCCTCCTGGAACACCCTGATAATTTCGTAAGAATAAATCTTTCCCTACCTGATCGCGAGCCTCTCCATAATCACCAATCCCTTGCTGATAACCATTCCCCCCTTGACGGTGGTAACACCGCTCCGAATCGTAAATGAAGGATCGTAGCCGCCCCTGATAGTGACGGTTTTACCAGCCACATTGAAAAGAAGGCTTTCAACCAATGTCACAACCTGAGCTTTGATGGTATTGCCGCTTGCGGACGCGACATATGCCGACTGCAAAGAGGAAAAATTCTGCGTGGATCCGACGAGTACAACCAAAGGTGATGAGGCGAATACGGCGCTGCACGCCATGGCGCTCTCCACCGACACCGGACAGGAACTGCTCTTGCCGCAGATCGCGCACCCGCCGCCCCAGCCGCTGAAAAGCGAGTTACCTGGTGACTCCACCAGAGTGACCTTGGGCCCGGTGAGGTACGATGCGCCACACGTTCCGGACTGAGGTGAGCCTGTACAGGCGATGCCGGCAGGAACACTGTTCACCGAACCGTTGCCGGTAATTGTTACGGTCAGCGGATACGGAGCGTTTACCAACTGGGTGAGTGGGAACGAACTGGAGCCGTTGTCTCCACCGTCACCGGCATAGAGCGCCGTTATGGTGTGAGAGCCGGTCGTAAGAACAGAGCTGCGGTATGAGGCGGTTCCACCACTAAGGGTGACACTCCCCAGTTCCGTGGCGCCGTCTCTCATGGTAACAGTACCGGTTGCAGTGACAGGGAGTACCATGACGGTGAAGGTGACGACCTGTCCCTGTACTGCCGGATTATGATCGGCAACGACTTGTGTTACGGTGTCGACTTTCAGCCTCATCACCGACGCCATGCCGCTGTTCCCCATATCCTGATACGCCACGAAGGGGGTTCCGTCCGGGGAGAAAGCCAGCGAGCTGTACTGGGCCTGACCGGCTGAGAGTCCGGAATTTCCCACCAGACCCCAGACGCCGCCGCTGAATTTCATGACCACACCCTTGTTCACCGCCCCTTCCTCGAAAGCCACGAAGGGGGTCCCGTCAGGGGCAATGGCCAGCGAGGTGTAGTCGGCAGAACCGGCGGAAAATCCGGCGCTCCCCACCACGCTCCAGGCGCCGCCACCGTACTTCATGACTGTCCCTTTGAAACTGCTGCTCTGGTCCCGATACGCCACGTAGAGAACGCCGTCCGGAGCGACGGCAAGTGACAGTTTATCGGCAAAATCCGCGGATATCCCTTGAAAGCCCACGGTACTCCAGACGCCCCCTCCGTACTTCATCACCGTTATCTTGCCAGGTGGGGTGGTACCGGTATCCGAAAACGCCACGTGGGGGGTTCCGTCAGGGGCTAGAGCCAAAACGGTATCCAGAGCCGCAGCGGAGAATCCGGAACTCCCCGCCATGCTCCAGACGCCTCCGGTAAACTTCATCACCGTTATTCCCCAGGTAGCACTACCATAATCCGTATACGCCACAAAAGGGGTTCCGTCAGGGGCGATGGCCAGAGAGGGATGATCGGCAAAAGCGGTGGAGAAACCGGCGCTCCCCACCAGAACCCAACTACCCCCGCTATACTTCATGACTGTCGGCCTGGAGTTGCTCTTCTCCAGAAACAGCACGTAAGGAGTTCCGTCGGGAGCAAAGACAAGGGAGGTGTAGGCCGTATCGCCAGGGGAAAACCCGGCGTTTCCCACCACGCTCCAAGCGCCGTCGCCATACTTCATCACCGTAGCCTTGCCGCCGTTATCCTGATTGGAAAACGCCACATAGGGTGTTCCGTCGGAAGCGATGGCCAGGGAGGTGTAAAGGGCGCGGCCGGTGGAAAATCCGGCGCTCCCCACGCTCCCCCAGACCGGGAGGGGAAAGGAGATAGCGGTGGCAGTGGTAAGATTGGCCGTGACCGGAGAGGGATTCAGGTTGACGCCAGTGGGGCTGTCAGCGGTGAAGCAGACCGTGTAGGGGCTCTGCTGCGTCAGGTTACGAATCGTGTAGCGGCCGGTCGCGTCGGCGTTCAGCGGCAATGAACCATGGCATGGTGCAGTGATCCCGGCGTTTGTCTGGCCCGCCACGACTTGGGTGGCACTACCGCAGGGTGCGTCACTACCGGTCAGCAGGGTAAAGTAACCGGTTCCCGTGCCTCCGGATTGCAGAATAAGGGTGGCAAGATTAGCCCCCACATTCTCGGTGGTAGGGGGAGTAAGCACCGGAGGGGCGGCAAAAAGCCGCGCTGCCCAGCAGAAAAGCAGTACTAGGAAAATAAATCCTGTTCTCATGATGTTAGCCTCTTTGTGTTATCAATCACGCACCATCGAAATCCAGATTAGCAGTTTTGACGAGCGATGGCAAAGACGGATTTTACTGCCGGCGACGGTATCTTCATTAACACAATGGGAGTTGAAAAGTATAAGCCAAAAGACTATTTTATCTCCAGGGCTCTGCGGGAAGTAGCGCCGACAATATGGATTCTCTTACAGCCTTTGGACACTATTTTTAAGAAATATATCTTTTTAGGGAGCTCTCCAGTGAAATTGCGCCTGCTCATCCTCATCTTAAGCTCCTGCTCTCTCTTCTCCACAGCCGCCCTGGCCGGCATCGTTACCGATAACGGCAACGGCACCATGACCGATACCTCCACCGGTCTCCTCTGGCTGAAGAACTCTTCCTGCCTGGGGAGCACAAACTGGGCCGGAGCTGTTGATTTACCCAAGAGTCTCGCTTCACCCGCGTGCAACTTGGCCGACAACTCCCAGGCAGGTGATTGGCGTCTCCCTACCAAGGAAGAGCTTGACTCGCTCATCAGAGGTCCGGGGGCGCCACAGATGATCTGTAGCGGCGACCTCTGCGCGATCTATAATCCCGCCGGAGAAAATCCCAACGCCTGGCTCACCGCCCAGGGATTCACCTCCGTGCAGACCGGGTACTATTGGACTTCGACCACCGTTATCGACAACAGCGGCAAGGGGTGGACCGTGGGAATGACCTACGGCATCGTGAATACCGCGGACAAGATCAGCACCCTCTTTGTCTGGCCGGTGCGTAGCGTCTCCACGGTCACCGGGACACTCTCCGACTCAGCCACCGCATCTCCTCTAGCCGATACCACGGTTACGGTGGGGACGAAGAGCATGCAGACCGATAGCGCCGGCGCATATACCGCGATCATGGCTCCGGGGAGCTACAGCGTCACGGCGACAAAAAGCGGTTACCAATCCCGGAACGCCACGGTGACTACCACCACCAATCAGACAATTGTCCGGAACTTCAGCCTGAAACCGATGATCCCGGTGACAATTTCCTTCACCGGCGCCGGAAGCGGCACAGTGAGCGACGCCGCTGCCGGGCTCTCCTGCGGCAGCAACTGCCAAAACAACTTCGCCTGGAGCACTTCCCTCAACCTGACTCCGGCTCCCCTCCCCTACTCCCTCTTCACCGGCTGGAGCGGCGCCGGCTGCTCGGGGACCGGTCCCTGCTCCCTGACCGTGACGGCGTTGACAACGGTCACGGCGAACTTCATCTTCGACACGGCCTTCTCCGTCAGGCAAGACGCAACCCCCTACATATATTACCCGTCGCTGCAGAATGCCCTGGATACCACAGCCGGCAACGCACCCCTCCTGGCCTGGGGGACATCCTATGCGGGAGGATTGAACCTCACCAGGGCCATCGCGGTGAAGCTGTATGGTGGGTATACGGCCGATTATTCGTTGCGGACCGGTGTGACGACCATTAACGGGAGATTGACGGTTGCGAAAGGGAGCCTGCAGGTGGATCGGGTAAGTATCCGATGACAGCTTTTTCAGTTTTTTGCGACAATTCCCGCCGATCACTCCTTACGGACCGGGATAACGACATCGGCGGGAAGGTGACGATTGCAGGAGGGGGTCTGCCGGCGGAGGGGATGGTGACGAGCAATAAATACAATCCTAAGCCGCCCGACCCCTTAACCACTCCGGAATCCGCACCATCGCCAGGGCCAAATGCCCGCCCCTAAGCATCTCTACCGTCGTTCAGAACAGCTCTCTTCATTCCGGCGCCACCTCTCATCGTACCCTGTGGTAATTATTAGAAGGGCAGGTGGGGTCAGACCCTCAAGATGCTTTGGCCCCATTTCCAAAAACTCGCGTTGGTAACGTTGCGTCCACTCTCGAACCATGCGGTCTGCTCCGGATGGTAAGTCTCCTTTGATAATCTCGGGGATATGAACCCTCCCCCCCACCGCCACAGAGAACCAGCCCGACTCGCTTCCCTTCAAGCATTGTAAATTCTCCTGTTGATATCATTACTCAACTGATCAACGTACGGTTTCCGTTACCGTCTCTCTAAATTGCATCTTGGCACGCATAACCATGCGCATTACACTACACCTACTTGACCCCTTTGAGGTGATCCATGCAACATTCCTACGACAGGCATGCCCCCCGGCGACCGGTTAATCTGACTGCCAACAGCGACCTGATTAACAGGATTCGCGCTGAACAGGGTAATCTTTCCCAGCTACTGGAACAATCCATGATCAACTTCCTTGCCGAACGGGAACTTCTGCGCTGGAAAGAGCAAAACAGAGCCGCCTTTGACTCCTATAACGCCATGATTGCCGAACGCGGCACTCTTGCCGAAGATATCGGACTGTTACTCTGATGGCCCAGTTTGATCTGTACAGAAACCATGGCTCTCGCACCAGCAAGCAGGCGCCGTATCTGGTCGAAATTCAGGGGAGGTTTGTTGAATCCCTATCAACCTGCGTCGTCATACCCCTTGTGGAAAAGCGCTTTTTTATCGGAGCGACCGTGCTTAATCCGCTCATATCGGTCAATGGAACAGATTTCTACCTGTCAACCGCGGAAATAACCGCTGTGCTCCGTTCGATACTCGAACAGCCGATTGGTTCGGCTTTTGCGTACCGTACGGAAATCACCGCGGCAATTGACCGCCTGTTGCTGTAATCAAACCCCGTACCTCGCCTTCATCCTCACCCCATGCCCCCGCATCTCCTCCGTTGTCCATTCCGGCTCCAACACCTCCACCCTTATCGCTCAGAATGACAACTGCTGTAACTGTTTGGCCCTTTACCCTTGCTTTACGCGGAAAAAAGGCGGTGCATAGTCGGCCGGCCGGTTGGCCTCCGGCACCGTGGTCGTGTTGCCGTCCCGGAGTTGAGCGTAGTGGGGGGACATGATCTCCACCCCCCCCTCGTTGAACTTGTCCTGAATATTCTGGTGCAATTCAGAACAGATAGACTCCATCAGCTCCGGCTGGTCGGTGTAGGCGTTAATCTCATACGCCACATAAAAATCGTTCAGCGCCGTCTGGAGAACGAAAGGATGCGGCTCCGGCAGAATATGCGCCGTCACCCGGGCCGCGGCGACCAGGAGCTCATGGACGGTGCGCCACGGAACATCATAGCCGATGGTGATGGCCGTGTTGAGAATCAGCCCCTGCTCCCGGGCCAACAGGCTGTAGTTAATGATATGCGCGCCGAGTATCAGTGAGTTGGGAATCGTAATTTTCACGTTTTTGACGGTCCTGATCCGGGTGACAAGAAGATTCTTCTCCACGACAAAACCGGCCGTATCGGCAATCTTCACCCGATCCCCCAGAAGAAAGGGACGCATATAGGTCAGGATAACCCCGGCAACCATGTTACCGATGGCCGATGAAGAACCAAGGGAAAAAAGCACCCCTATGAAAAGCGATACCCCCTTGAAAGCCGGAGATTCGGAACCGGGAATATAGGGGAAGGCCACCACGGCGGCAAAGGCGATGACCAGAAACCGGACGATTTTATAGGTTGGTTCGGCCCAGTCCCGGTGAAATCCGGGTAGGAGTATGATCCCCTGTTCAACCTCCCGGAAAAGAAAGCGGATGAATCTGAGGAGGTAGGAGGTGACAACGACGAGCACCCCGATGAAGAAAAGCTTGGGAACATACCCCACCCAAGCGTGCCACATGGTGGCAAGGGGAACAAGAACAAGATCGAGGAGTTGGAGGGCGAAACCATGAGTCCAGGGAAACAGCGCAAGAACCGTCTGAAGGTAGACGATGATGAGAACGCCGATGGCGGCCAACCGCAACGCTTTCAGGCCGGCGCCGACCATACTCCGCAGGTATTCCGGTCTGATTATGTTGTACGAAAAAATCCGAAAACCAACCCCTTCGACCAGCCACTGATCCGCCGGCGCGGCAATCCGTCGGCAGAATCCGAGAACGCCCCACAGGAGCAGAACCAGTAACCCTGTGGCCGCCAGGGCATAGAGACCGCTCCGGACCAGCTTGACGGGACTGTAGGCGTCCCGGTATGCAACCACGGCGTTCCGGACGGCGGCAGCGTACTCCAGAGCCAACTCCCCGCGAGGTTTCCCAACCGCGGCGGCGTCCTGATCAGTTACCGCCATGACAAGGGTATCTCCGGCAAGGAGATCAGAGGTAAACTCGCTCTCCGTCACCGTCAACAGATCGGGAGAGAAGGATGGGGTCAGCGCAAGCCGGCCGATCCGTCGAAGAATCATCTCCACCCGTTTTTGCGGCTCCATGGAGAAGGCCCGTTCCCGTATGATAAAAAGTGTCGCACCGTTGAACACGAGCGGCGCCGCCGCCGGCTTTCCTTTGAGGGATGCCGTATCCGCCGCTTTTGGCGCCGCCGGAGTAGGCTCTCCCGCGGATGGAACAGCCGGGAGTTGAACAGGGGAAATTCCCAAAACCAGGAGTGCGGCGACCAGAAGGGAGGGGAAAAACCGAAGGGATGGCATTTTCATTGCACACTCCACGCATTCAACTGTCAATTGTCAATTCACAAGGTTTCTTTCGCATTCTACCCGCTCTCGGTTTCATCCGCAACAGGTAGAGTCGCTAAAACGCAGGTCTCAGTCATCTCTTGTTTACTCATGCTATAAATACGTTAAACAATAGTGAAATTAACCAATTAGATGAAAAAAGAGTTGTACTGTCTTCGCCGATATGCAAATATATGCCGCTCTTCATGGAACGTCTCAATCTCTTCGCCATACAGTCATCAACAACCATACTTTTTACCCACCCATCACGATCACACCACTACACAGGAGGACGCACCCAATGGCAGTCAAGTATGTCTACTTTTTCGGCAACGGCAAGGCAGAGGGCAAGGCGGACATGAAAAACCTACTGGGTGGCAAGGGGGCCAACCTGGCGGAGATGACCAGTATCGCACTTCCGGTGCCGGCGGGTTTCACCCTGACCACCGAAGTCTGCACCGAATATTACAAAAACAACCAAGCCTATCCCGCCGGGCTGGCGGAGGAGGTTGCCGCCAACCTTAAAGAGGTTGAGGATCTCATGGGGAAAAAATTCGGCGACCCCCTGAACCCTCTCCTCGTCTCGGTCCGCTCCGGCGCCCGCGCCTCCATGCCGGGCATGATGGATACCATCCTCAATTTGGGGCTCAACGACATCACCGTGCAGGGAATCATCGCCCAGAGCGGCGACGAGCGGTTCGCCTATGACGCCTACCGGCGCTTTGTCCAGATGTACTCCGACGTGGTCATGGGAATGGACAAACATGAGTTGGAATACCTCCTTGAACGGAAGAAAGAAGAGAAAGGGGTTCATCTGGACACCGATCTGACCGCCGCCGATTGGAAGGAGCTGGTAGCGGAGTTCAAGGAGGCGGTAAGCCGGAGTCTGGGAGTGGAGTTCCCCGAGGAGCCTCATGAGCAACTTTGGGGAGCCATCAGCGCGGTCTTCGGCTCCTGGATGAACCAGCGGGCCATCACCTACCGGAGGCTCAACAACATCCCCGCCCAGTGGGGGACCGCCGTCAATGTTCAGTCCATGGTCTTTGGCAACATGGGTAACGACTGCGCCACCGGCGTCGCCTTCACCCGTGACCCCTCCACCGGTGAGGATTATTTTTATGGAGAATACCTGGTGAACGCCCAGGGGGAGGATGTGGTAGCCGGCATCCGAACCCCCCAGCCAATCAACAAGGCAAAACATAAGCCAGGGGATCTTCCCGCCATGGAGGACGTGCTCCCCGACTGCTACAACCAGCTTGCAGCCATCCGGACGATCCTGGAACAGCATTATCAGGACATGCAGGACATCGAGTTCACCATCGAAAAAGGGAAACTCTACATGCTCCAGACCCGCAACGGCAAGCGGACCGCCAAAGCGGCCATCAAGATCGCCGTGGATATGGTGAGAGAGGGGCTCATCGATGAAAGAACCGCCGTCCTACGGGTGGCGCCATCCCAATTGGACCAGATCCTCCATCCGTCATTGGATCCCAACGCTAAAAAAACGGTCATCGCCAAGGGGCTCCCCGCCTCCCCCGGCGCGGCCAGCGGCGAGGTGGTCTTCACCGCCGACGAAGCGGAAGAGGCCGCCGGCAAGGGGCATAAGGTCATATTGGTCCGGGTTGAAACCAGCCCGGAAGACATCCATGGGATGCACGCAGCCCAGGGGATTCTCACCGCCCGGGGAGGTATGACCTCCCACGCGGCCGTCGTCGCCCGGGGGATGGGGAAATGCTGCGTGGCCGGCTGCGGTGACATCCAGGTTGACTACAAGTCCGAACAGTTTCTCGCTAAAAATGGCGTCCTGGTAAAACGGGGCGACATCATTACCCTGGACGGCACCAGCGGCGAGGTGATGCTGGGCGAAGTCCCCACGGTCTCGGCCCAGCTTACCGGTGATTTCGCGGCCCTTATGGTCTATGTGGACAAGTTCCGCCGACTCAAGGTCAGGACCAACGCCGATACCCCCCACGACGCCAAGGTAGCCCGGGAGTTCGGCGCCGAGGGGATCGGCCTCTGCCGCACCGAACATATGTTTTTCGAAGCGGACCGGATCGCAGCCGTACGGGAGATGATTCTCTCCGATGATCCGGAAGGACGCCTGAAGGCCCTGGCCAAGATCCTTCCCATGCAGAAAGGGGACTTCCTGGGGATATTCCGCGAGATGAAAGGACTTCCCGTCACCATCCGGCTTCTGGACCCGCCGCTCCACGAATTTCTCCCCCAGGAGCAGAAAGATATCGACTCCCTGGCCGAAACCATGAAGGTCTCGGCGCAGCAGATCCGGCACAAGGTTGATTTCCTCCACGAATTCAATCCCATGCTCGGCCACCGGGGGTGCCGCCTGGGAATCACCTTCCCGGAAATCTACGACATGCAGGTCCAGGCTATCATGGAGGCGGCCTGTGAACTGGTGAGGGACGAGGGGTACAGTATCGTCCCCGAGATCATGATCCCGCTGGTGGCCACGGTTAAGGAGCTGGCCATGCTCAAAGCTAACGCCGTGAAGATCTGCACTGAAGTCATTGCCCGCTACGGCGTCCAGGTTCAATACCTCATCGGCACCATGATCGAACTCCCCCGGGCTGCGCTCACCGCCGACAAGATCGCCGTTGAAGCGGAGTTCTTCTCTTTCGGCACCAACGACCTGACCCAGACCACCTTCGGCCTCTCTCGGGATGACGCCGGCAAATTCCTCCCCTTCTATGTGGACAACGGGATTCTTCCCGAGGACCCCTTCGTCACCATGGACAAGGAGGGGGTCGGCGTCCTGGTGAAGATGGGATGCGATAAAGGGCGAGCAACGCGACCGGAGATCAAGCTGGGGATCTGCGGCGAGCATGGTGGCGATCCGGCATCGGTAATCTACTGTCACCGGATCGGCCTGGATTACGTTTCCTGTTCCCCTTTCCGGGTCCCCATCGCCAGACTGGCCGCGGCCCACGCCGCCCTGGGAGAATGCGAAGATATGACCAAGTAGGGAGCGGCGCCGGTGACGGAGAGCAACTCTTGATTCATGTCGTATTTTATTGATTGACATTAGCACAACAACTCTGTAGGCTGTTTACATGTCCGCGGATGATCCCGGATAACCACACAAGAAGTATCAGGAGAAAGAATCAAATGGCAAACGGCACGGTAAAATGGTTCAATGACAGCAAGGGGTTTGGTTTTCTTGAGCAGGAGAATGGCGATGATGTATTTTGTCACTTCTCCGCAATCGCAGGCGACGGTTTCAAATCCCTTGCTGAAGGCGATAGAGTTACGTTTGATGTCGTAAAGGGTCCGAAAGGGCTTCAGGCCGCGAACGTAACCAGAATCTAGTCACTAGTTTCTAGTGAAAAGCAAAAAGCCCCGGAGTTATCCGGGGCTTTTTTGCGTCAAAAACATGTTTACAGTTTATTAAATATGTAGTAATATTTGCTCCGCCACACCATCGAGTTGCACACCCCGCACGCCAGATGATATCCCCTTGACAGAATCCGCGCCCCACTTATTCATTATGAGCTGCCGGATCGGCTTGAGGACCGGTATGAGGAGCATACTTCGGAGGAAGAAACGATGACCCCCCGCACGGAACAACCAAAAATTCTCATCATTGATGACGACCCGGCTAACATCCGTGTTCTTAATGAAATATTGTCGGAACATTACGAGGTCTTCGGCACGACTGAGGGTCTCCACGCAGAAACCATGGCGGATCAGGTCCGGCCCGACCTGATCCTGCTGGATGTTGTCATGCCGAATATATCGGGTGAAGAAGTCTGCCGCAGGCTCAAGGATAACGCCGTCACCCTTGACATCCCGGTGATTTTTCTCACCAGCGGTACCGATCCGGAGCGGATAATCACCGGCTTCAACCTGGGGGCCGTGGACTATGTCACCAAACCCTTCAGGCCGCCGGAGCTTTTGGCCCGCGTCGCCACCCACATCCAACTCCGCCTGGCCCGACAGGAAGTCGCCAAAAAAAATGCCGAACTCCTGGAGCAACAGGGGCTTTTTCTGCACATGATACCCCACGACCTCCGCACCTCCCTGGCGATCATCAGGGGGTACGCGGAACGACTCCTCCGGCAGAACCGGGAACACCACGACCGGTGTGAATCATGCGCCGAACAAATCAATGAAATCCTTAAGGGGTGCGACCGTCAGAAGGCCCTGATCACCGACCTCATGGACGTGGCCCGGCTCAGAGCGGAGCAATACCCCCTGACACGAATACCGGTAGCCGTTGAATATCTTGTCGCCGCCGTCATGCAACACGCGGGGAGCATCCTCGAACCTCTGCGATACAGGGTCACTGTCCCCGCTGAACTCCCCGATGTCTGCGTTGACGAACGGGGCATACAACGGGTCCTGCTCAATCTGCTCACCAATGCTCAGAAGTATTCTCCTCCGGACAGCATGATCGCTATTAGAGCCTGGCAGGAAGGAAGCAGGGTCATCATCGCGGTCTGTGATCAGGGCAAGGAGATCGTCCCGGAAGAGGTGGCGAAGATCTTTATCCCCTATTATCGGGCCTTCCAGGAAGGGACAACCGAAGGGGAAGGCTTGGGGCTTTACATCGCCAAGTTACTGGTGGAAGCCCATGAGGGTCAGATCTGGGTGGCGAGAGAGAACGGCCGGGAAAACAGGTTCTGTATCAGCCTTCCCGTTGCGGAATGCTGATTCGCACCATGTGACCAATACCATGGAGAGGACACACCCTGAGGAGTGATATGACGCATGTTCCGAAAAAAAGAGCAGCATTGGACGAACAGCGCCAACGAGAAGAAGAGTTGCGTCGGGCCAATGCCGAACTGGAATTACGCGTGGCGCAACGAACCTCGCAACTCCGGACATCCCGCAATTACCTGCATACCATCCTGGACAACTTGCCGATGCTCGCCTGGCTCAAGGATGATCAGGGGCGATTTCTCATGGTCAATCAGCACTTCGCCGCGGCGACAAACCGATCGTGGGATAAGATTATAGATCACACCGATCTGGATGTCTGGCCACGGGAACTGGCTGAAGCCTATCAAGCCGACGACCGGGAGGTGATGGCGTCGCGAACCGGAAAGCAGGTGGAAGAGCAGGTCGTCACCGGTGGCGGCACGGGCTGGCACGAAACGTTCAAGGCCCCCATCATCGACGCCGCGGACAGAGTCATCGGCACCGTCGGTATAGCCCGGGACATCACGGAACGACGCATCTATCAGGAAAAACTTCAGCAGAGCCACGACCTGCTGAAAAACCTCACCGACCAGGCGCCTGGAGTCATCTTCCAGTACCGGCTTCTGCCGAACGGAAGCTCCTGTTTCCCCTACGCCAGCAAAAGCATGCAGCAACTCTTTGAAATCTCTCCTGAAACCGTGCGTGAAGACGCAGCGCCACTCTTCGCCCTTATCCATCCGGGCGATTATGATCAGGTGGTCGGCGCCATCAGGGAGTCAGCCCGAAGCCTCATCTCCTGTCACATTGAATTCCGAGTTCTCTTACCCCGACAGGGGGAACGGTGGCTGCAGGGTGAGGCGACACCCCAATGTCAGGGAGATGACGGCACTCTCTGGCATGGCTATATCAGTGACATAACCCAGCGCAAACAAAAAGATCAAGAGCTACAACAGGCATTAAACGCCGCCGAATCGGCAAATCGGGCCAAGAGCGAATTTCTGGCCAACATGAGCCATGAAATCAGAACCCCCATGAACGCCATTGTCGGCCTGGGACAGCTGATGTCGCGGACAGAACTTACCCCGCGGCAACGGGAGTACTTGGTCAAAATGGAGAGCTCCAGCCGCCTCCTCCTGGGGCTCATCGACAACATCCTTGACCTCTCCACCATGGAGGCGGGAGAACTGATTTTAGAAAAAAGAGGGTTCTCCCTGCGCGAAACTCTCCGGCGAATCGCGACACCCCTGACGGAACTATCCAGGGAAAAAGGGATTAGCTTTCAGCTCTCGGTGGGACCGGAGACGCCGGACAACTTGATAGGGGACCGCCACCGCCTGGAACAGGTTCTGCTGAATCTTCTGGGCAATGCCGTCAAATTCACCGAACAGGGAGAGATCGGTGTCACGGTAACACCGATGGAGAGCCATCCGGCAGAGCGGCGGACGATCCTTCGCTTCACGGTGCATGACACCGGCATCGGGCTTTCACCCGAACAGGTTGACCTACAATTTTCCCCCTTCACCCAGGGGGACAGCTCGTCTACCCGCCGCTACGGAGGGACAGGTCTGGGGCTGAGTATCTGCAAACGTCTCGTCCGTATGATGGGGGGGACCATGGGTGTTGAGAGGAGACCGGAACGGGGAACTATCTTTACCTTTACTGCATCATTCGGGCTCCCCCCCGCGCCACATCCCTCCACCCGGCGAGATCCCGACACCATCCCCCATGAGCGGCAATGCGGCCGAACCGCAATCACCGCGGAGAAACTAAGAGCGTTACGAGGCGCCCGGGTGCTGGTGGTGGAAGATCAGCCGTTGAACCAGGAACTCCTTCGGGAAATCCTGGAACGGGCAGGCATACGGGTGGAGTGCGCCGATAACGGCCGGGAGGCGGTAACCGCGGCGGCAGATCATGGAGAGACCTTGAATATCATCCTCATGGACCTGCAAATGCCTTTCATGGACGGCTATGAGGCCACCCGGTTGATCAGAGAACTAGGAGGAACAGCCGGTCGGCTCCCCATCATCGCCATGACGGCCCATGCACTGCAAGATGAACAGGAGCGATGCAGAAAAGCCGGGATGAACGGTCACCTGGCCAAGCCGATAAATGTGGAGCAGCTTTTTCAGAACCTGTTCCGGTGGGTTACCCCCTCCCCAGGGAGTGAAGAGCCCCCCATGATCGACTCCCCTTCCCACTCTTCCTCCGGGGAATTACCGGAACACCTCCCGGGCATCAACGTGACGGAAGGTCTCACTCGCCTCCGGGGTAATACCGACCTGTACCGTCGGCTCCTCACGGATTTCTGCCGGGAGCGGCAGGGCATTGCCGGAGAGATCAGACAAGCCCTGACTGAACAAGAGCTCCATCAAGCGCGTGTCCTGACTCATGCACTGGCGGGAGTGGCTGGAAATCTGGCCATTACCGGAGTATACGATGTGGCCCTCGCTATTGACGCCGCCTGCTCACAAGAGGATACCCTGGCGGCAATGGAACTTCTCCCCGGATTGGAGAGCAGCATGGCTGAGGTCGTCTGTTCCTCCATGTTCATGGAAAAACAAAACTCCCCCCCCCCCTTCCCTTTATGCGGGAAATGTGATTTCCAGGTTGTGACGACACTGCTCCACGAACTCGGCTCCATGGCAGTGGAACACAACCTCAAATCCTTAAAAAAAGCCGACCGCCTCGTGGAACTGCTGGCCGGAACAGACTTTACCGCACCCGCGAACTGTCTGGCGGAAACTCTCAACCACCTGGATTTCGGAGCCGCATGCCGCCAGATCGAAGCGCTGACTCTCCTGGTGGAAAAAAAAACTAGACCTCCATAACCTCTTTTTCCTTATGACCGAGCACCTCATCTATCTTGGCGGTAACGGCATTGGTGGCATCCTGAACCTCTTTTTCCGCCCGTTTGAGGTCATCCTCGGCAATTTTCTTATCCTTCTCCAGCTTCTTGAGTCCCTCGATGGCGTCCCGACGGATATTCCGCACCGCGACCTTGGCATCTTCCGCCTGTTTTTTGAGCCCCTTGGCGAGATCCTTGCGGCGCTCCTCGGTCAGGGCGGGGAGCATCAGGCGAATCATCTTGCCATCATTCATGGGATTTAGCCCGAGGTCGGACTTGAGAATCGCTCTCTCTATGGCCGGGATAAGCTTCGCTTCCCAGGGCTGAATAGTAATGGTGCGTGGTTCCGGAACAGCCAAGGTGGCGACTTGGCTGACGGCGGTGGGGGTGCCGTAGTAGTCGACCCTGACATCGTCCAGCAGTGTCGTGGAGGCCCGACCGGTCCGCACTCTCTGATACTCCTTCCGGAGAGAATCCACCGATTTTTCCATGTGGACCTTCATGTCGACAATAAGCTCTTTGGTCATGAGGATTCTCCTCTCACGATAGTACCGATTTTTTCTCCCGTTACCACCCGCTTCACATTGCCCGGCGTGGTGATATCGAAGACGACGATGGGAAGATTGTTGTCCATGCAGAGCGAGGTAGCGGTGGCGTCCATGACCTGAAGCCCCCTCCCCAAGACATCAATGTAGGTAAGTTGCTCGAACTTGACCGCGGTGGGCTCTTTCTTGGGATCGGCAGTATAGACCCCATCCACCTTGGTTCCCTTGAGAATGACGTCGGCGCCGATCTCCATGGCCCGGAGGCTGGCAGCCGTATCGGTGGTGAAATAGGGATTGCCGGTGCCCGCGCCGAAGATAACCACCCTCCCCTTCTCCAGATGCCGCATGGCCCGACGACGGATGTACGGCTCGGCGACCTCCGACATGGCGATGGCGGACTGAACACGAGTAATGACCCCGATCTTCTCCAGGGCATCCTGCATGGCCAGGGAGTTGATCACCGTCGCCAGCATTCCCATGTAATCGGCGCTGGCTCGGTCCATCCCCTTGGAAGAGGCGGCAAGTCCGCGAAAGATATTCCCCCCCCCGATGACCAGGGCCAGCTGCACCCCCATGTCAACGACCTCTTTGACTTCACGGGCAATGGCCGTAAGGGTGCCGGGGTCAATGCCATATCCCTGATCTCCAGCGAGGGCCTCTCCGGATAGTTTCAACAGCACCCTACGGTAATATGGACTGCTCATGGAAAAGCTCCCGTACAATGGATCGAAAAAGAGCCGGCCAAATAAGGCCGGCTCTTCCGTTTACCCTAGACGCCTGCCGCCGCGGCAACCTCCGCGGCAAAGTCGCACTCTTTTTTCGCAATCCCCTCGCCAAGAACGAACTTGGCGAAGCGGCGGATTGTCATATTTTCTCCGATGGCGGAGATGGTCTCGTTCAAATAGGTCTGAATCGTCTTGTCCGGATCCTTGACATAGGGCTGCTCCAGGAGACAGATGTCGCCATAGAACTTGTTGACCTGCCCCTCGATGATCTTCTCAATAATGTTCTCCGGCTTGCCGCTCTCCCGGGCTTTGGCGCGGTAGATCTCTTTTTCCCGCTCCACCACTTCAGCCGGCACCTCGTCACGGGAAACATGAGCAGGAGAGGCTGCGGCGATGTGCATGGCCACATCCTTGACGAACTTCTGAAACTGCTCATTTTTGGCGACAAAATCGGTCTCGCAGTTGACCTCCAGCAGGACCCCTATCTTGCCCCCGGCATGAATATAAGAGCCTACCGCCCCCTCACTGGCGACACGCCCCGCTTTTTTGGAGGCGGCGGCCAGTCCCTTCTTCCGGAGGTAGTCGACGGCCTTTTCTTGATCACCTTCGGTTTCGGTGAGGGCCCTTTTGCAGTCCATCAGCCCTGCGCCGGTTGCTTTTCTCAGTTCTTGGACCTGTGCGGCAGTAATGCTCACGTCTTTCCTCCATATTGAAATCGGTAACCGTAGACAGTTGTCAATTGTCAATTGTCGTGTCCCAGTTTATCACACTTCGTAAATCTTCTCGCCTTCTTCGCTCACATCTCCGGCAGTCACATCAGCCCCTTCCGAATCGCTCTGGAGCTTCCGGTCACGGGCGGCAACACCTTCGAGAACCGCATCGGCAATCTTCCCGGTGAGGAGACGGATGGCCCTGATGGCATCATCGTTGCCGGGAATAACGTAATCGATGAAGTCAGGGTCGCAGTTGGTATCGACAATCCCCACCACCGGAATACCGAGTTTACGGGCCTCGGTAACGGCGATCTCTTCATTTTTCGGATCGACTACGAAGATCATGCCGGGAACCTTGTTGAGCCCCTTGATGCCCCCCAGAGTCTTCTCCAGTTTCTCACGATCCTTGCTCAGCTTGAGGATCTCCTTCTTGGTGTACCCCTCGGTGGAGTCATCATTAAACATGGTATCAAGACGCTTGAGCCGGTCGATACTCTGTTTGACGGTGGAGAAGTTGGTCAGCATCCCCCCCAGCCATCGATGGTTGACAAAGTACATCCCGCAGCGCTGGGACTCTTCGGCGATGGCGTCCTGTGCCTGCTTCTTGGTGCCGACAAAAAGAATGGTTTCGCCGGCCTGGGCCGATTCTTTCACGAAGTTATAGGCATTTTTAAAAAGTCGAACCGTCTTCTGCAGATCGATAATGTAGATTCCGTTTCGCGCGCCGAAAATATAAGGCTTCATCTTCGGATTCCAGCGTTTCGTCTGGTGGCCGAAGTGAACTCCCGCCTCCAACAGCTCCTTCATGGTAATGTTAGCCATTTTAATTCCTCTCTTAGTGTGGTTTTTTCCTCCGCCTGCCGGTCAGACCGGAATCCGGACCATCCGGACACCGCCGGTCAAAAGCACAGGCGTGTGAAATTATTTAGCAGGTTTATATAGCACAGTTGAACCATACGGCGCAAGCTTTTCCGCATGCTTCAGTTCAAAGCAGGTTTCAAAAGAACGCTTTGCAGGAGCTGCGTATTTTTTTGGGTTGAAATCGAGCTGTTCTTATACTACCCTGTCCGCGATACGCCAAGTTTCATGAACGGTGGAATATCAGGGCTCCGCCCATGGCGCACGCCCGACTCTCTAAAACCACTCTCTACAGGAGGCATCATGGCAGCACGTCAGAAAACAGTAGGAATCCTGACCGGTGGCGGCGACGTTCCCGGCCTCAATCCGGCACTCAAGACCCTGGTGCATCGGGCGGAAGAAGACGGCTACAAGGTAGTCGGCATCCGTCGCGGTTGGGGTGGACTCCTCAACTACAATCGGGAAGATCCCGAATCCCGGTCGGATAACTTCATCCCCCTGGACAAGTCGGCAGTCCGGACGGTGGATCGCTCCGGCGGGACGTTCCTCCATACCAGTCGCACCAACCCCGGCAAGGTTGCCAACTCCGAGGTTCCGGAATTTCTTCGGGGTGCTGATTACGACCCGGCCGCCACCTGCAAGCACGATTTCACCCAGCATATCCTGGCCAACCTGGAGCATATTGGAATCGATGCCCTCATCCCCATCGGCGGCGATGATACCTTGAGTTACGCCGAACGACTCCACCGTGAAAACTTCCCCGTGGTGGCCATCCCCAAGACCATGGATAACGACGTCTATGGCACCGATTACTGTATCGGGTTCTCCACGGCGGTAACCCGGAGTGTCAACTTCATCCACAACCTCCGTACCAGCGCCGGCTCCCATGAACGTGTCGCCGTTATTGAACTCTTCGGCCGGAACTCCGGGGAAACATCTCTCATCTCCGCGTATCTGGCAGGTGTGGAGCGCTGCCTCATCTCCGAAGTTCCCTTCGACGTGGAACGATTGGCTGGACAGGTCAAGATCGACAAGAAATCCAATCCCAGCAATTATTCCATGGTAGCCATCTCCGAAGGGGCCACCATGATCGGCGGCCAGATCATCGAATACGGTCAGGAAGACGCCTATGGCCACAAAAAACTCGGCGGAATCGGCGAGGTACTCAGCGAGGCGCTGAAAAGCCTAACCGGTTCGCACATGATCTACCAGCCGCTTTCCTATCTCATGCGCTCCGGCGCACCTGACTCACTGGACCTGATGGTCGCCTTCAACTACGCCAACATGGCCATGGATCTGGTGGCGGAAGGAATGTCGGGCCGGATGGTGGCGCTTCAGGGAGGAACCTATACCCACATCCCCTTAAGCTCCATCATGGGGGGACTGAAACGGGTGGACGTATCCGAACTCTACGATGTTGAAGAGTACCGGCCCAAGATTCGCCACGTCCTCGGCAAGCCGATGTTTTTGTACTAGACAACAGTCCATTTTTCTTCGCCGCTTTGCGCCCCGGCGCCGGCTTACGTTAAAAGCCTCATCGGACTCCTGTTATCGGGATTTCGGTGAGGCTTTTTTTGGCCTCCCCACCCGACTAACCGGATGACTCCCTCACCACCGCATTTCTCTAACGCCCGGAATAGCGCCCCCCCCCCCTTACCTCACCGCCACGGCCAAACAAATATATAGTTTTAATAATAATTGCAATGTTTTTATTTTATAAAAATAGAGCGCTAAGGTTGACTTTTAGCTCATTGTGACGCACAAATTATCTTCAGAAGTATGTGGAAGTGACTCGGCCACCCCAAGCAACAAATTCGTCCATACGGAGAGAAGTTCCGATGTCTCCCCCCCACTGATTTATTCATGCGGCAACAACGTGGAGGATATATGAAACTGTTCATACGTCTCTGTTTTGTCATGGCGATGGTTGGGGAGTTTGCAGGTGCGGGGACGGCAAGGGCAGAGGAACAGCATGAGATACAGGAGGGACCGTATCTTGTCGTGGACGGGTATGTAAAGCAGATATCGGCGCGCATACTGACTGTAAACGATCAACAGTATCCCCTATCGAAGTTCGCCAGGGTTTTTGATAACAATGGGAACGAACTTTCCGTTCAGAAAGCAGCAATCATCGGCAAGATCGACAGAGCCAAAGTCTATATCCTGGGAGGAAGGGTTGAAAAGATCATCGTAATAAAAAACATATAACAGTGTTGTGGGCTGCAAGATGAGGTGATCCATGAGCGATAAAGGGGATAAGAACTGTCGGAAAACAGCCTTGGCAGGGGCGATTACTTCACTCTGTTTATCCATGGCGATCTTTTTCGGGCTGTCAGGACAGGCCGCGGGGGCTGCGACACGTTTATACGTTACCAACAGCACCGGATACAATATCCCCGGCGACGCTCCTTCCACTAACGTTGCCGCAGGCAGTACCACTACAGGCGCTAATGTAACTTATGTCACACTGTTGAGCAGTTCGCTCCCATCAAATAGCAGTACGGAGATGAGAAGCACATACCCGACGGCAGGAAGTTGGTATACCGTCAGTCGGGCATACTACACTACGGCTTTTACTTCGGCTTCAAGGCTTGCGGCGAATGCCGTCGGAAAAATATCGCTGCGCAGTTCGTCCACTTCAGATCGTTTCGAAATGATTTTACGTGATTATGACCCGACAACGGGGAGCGGATCCGCCACCGGCGCCGCCATCAATACCGTTACCGACATACCCTCTCCCGGTAGCACCATGACCACGAAGACGATAAATTTCACCAATGCCAACTATTCCCTGCCGCAAGGGCACTATCTGGTGCTGGAGGTTCGATTTAAACCCGCATCCAACAACAATTACGCTCGCGTTGCGTGCAACTCCAGCAATCAGTCGTACGTCGATGCCGCATTTCAGTTCAGCATTACCTCCTCGTCCGGGATCAACGGCTCAATCACACCCAATGGCGTGACCTGGGTCGATAACGGCTCCGGGCAAACTTACACCATTACCGCCACTATCAACCATATCATCCTGACGTTGATTCTCG
Source organism: uncultured Desulfuromonadales bacterium (assembly GCA_903929485.1). Lineage (GTDB taxonomy): Bacteria > Desulfobacterota > Desulfuromonadia > Geobacterales > CAIOGM01 > CAIOGM01. Next base: position 9,609 of record CAIYUY010000028.1, on the reverse strand, counting down.
ACTCGGTTACTCCCGTTCCCGGCGCCGTTGGCCAGGGATCCTCCAGTTATACCGGCTTCACAGCCGTCAACTGCAACCACACGATTGACGCTCAATTCCAGAATGACACCGGCACCTTCAATGTCGCGCCGGGCCTTGGCGGCTGCATAACCGTTGTGGGATACGGCGCCTGTCCCGGAACTACCTCCGGGATTCCACCCTGGGCCGGGAGACTTGCCCCCTATGCCTATCCGCTGACAACCGGAGCCTATACATTTCAAGTAGTTCCCGACGCCGGTTACGGTATCGAACAGGTTCTCGTGGATGGGGCTGACCAGGGGGTGCCGCTGGGTCAGACCACCCTCTGGACAAACTCTCCAGTGACTCTGTTCCACGGCACCACCAAGAACGTAACCGCATCCTTTCTCCCCTACATCAGGGTTACCTCCGGCGCCGGGAGCGGAGGAAACATCGATCCTTCAGGTTCAACTCCGGTGCTGAGAGGCCAAGCGGTGACCTTTGCCATGGCTCCCGATACCAACTATCGACTGCTCTCCATCACCGACAATGGCGTCAACGTGGGGAATAACTTGGCATATTCCCTGACCAACGTCACCGCTCCCCACGACGTGATCGCCACCTTCCAACCCACCCATCTCATTCATGCCTCGGCAGGTCCCAATGGGACCATTTCCCCCATAGGCGATACCGTGGTTGACGGCGGGAGCAACATGAACTTCTCCATTTCCCCCGCCATGGGATTCAAAATTGCCGATCTGCTGGTGGATGGAACATCGGTGGGGGCGCTCTCCTCGTATAATTTCACCAACGTTACGGCGTCACACACCATCTCGGCCACCTTTGCGGCGTCACCCATCCCCGGCAGCTACTGCGCCGTCCCCCCCTATGTGAGCACTCCGGCCCCTCCCAACGTCATGATCATGCTCTCCGTGGAAGAGCCGATGCAAGGCGCCGCCAATCCCAAGCTAGCTTGCAGCGGCGTCACCCGTTCGTCTTTCTCCTATGCTTGTAGTTCCACCGGGCTTGGTAACTACGATAATGATGGGGCTGAATACTCCGGCTATTTTGATTCCGGCAAGTGTTACAGCTATTCCGGCAGCGGCGCCACCGGACTCTTTTCCCCTTCGGGAGCGGCCACGAACCATCAGTGCAACAATGCCTGGAGCGGCAACATGCTCAACTGGAGCACCATGCTGGCCGTGGACTCCTTTCGCAAGGCCTTTACGGGAGGGAACCGCACCGTGGATGTTGCGGGAGGTGACACCGTTCTTCTGGCGGCATTTAACGACGGCCGCTATTTTCCGGTGACACCAATGGTCACCGATGCCGAACTGTACATGCCGGTTTCCGGGACGAATCAGACCCGCTACATCGTCAGAAGTAACGGCGGCAGCGGCTTCGGTGTCTGCGGCGCCGGCCAGACCACATGCTCCATCTCCAGATCCACCACGACGGGAGAGGGGCAATGGCCGGTTGCCGGCGCCAACACCGCATCGGTCTACAGCTTGCGGATCAAGGCATGCAGTTCGGTGGGGGGAATCGAATCCCGCTGCAACAGCACCAACAACAAACCGGAAGGAACCATCCAGAAGAATATGGACAAGATACGCTTCGGCCTCATCTCCTACGCCGCGGACAACAGCCAGCAACGCGACGGGGGAGTACTGCGGGAAAAAATGAAATGGTTGGGACCGAAAATCCCCTACGGGCTTAAGTATCACAACGCCGGTGGCGCGATCGTGACCTGCAACACCAGTGGGGGGTGTGACAATCCGGAAAAGGAGATCAACTCGGACGGCGCCTTCATCAACAACCCGCTGGCCGCTTCGGGAAACAGCGGAATGATAAATTATATCAACAAGTTTGCCTACACTTCCGGGTACAAGCAGTATGATCCCGTCAGCGAACTCTATTATCAGGTCGTTCGCTATTTCCGCAACCAGACCCCTTCGGGAAGCAATTACTGCAACGGCCTCACCGAACCCAACGATAATTTCCCCATCTACTGCAACTCTTCAAAAACCAACGCCAGGGGATGGCGTGACCCGACCCTCTACTCCTGTTCCAAAAACTTCGTCATAGCCTTGAACGATGCAAACCCCTGGCTGGACAAGCGGATTCCGGGGACGCACTTTATCGCCGACTACGGCCTGTCGCAGACAGCCATCGGTGATTGGTGCGGCTCCCCACAGGGAGCATGTGACACCGATTTCACCGATGGCGGGGTTCAGGTGGATCTGGAAGGATGGACAAAAAAAGTCGGCGACATCGAGGGGATAACCGGCAAGAACATCGGCCATTCCTGCGAGGTGAACAGCTCGGGTGTCTGCACCACTCCCGTGGGGAATGTGACCAATCTGGGAAGGGTCATCTTTACCGGCAAGGGGAATACATATCTGGTTGCCGGCCTGGCCTACTATGCGCACATGACCGATCTTCGTCCGGATCTCACCGGAATGCAGAATCTGACCACCTTCATGATCGATACCCAGGAGCCGGCGGGGAGCATGGTGGTAGGGCCGAGAAACATGCTGCAACTGGCAGGGAAATACGGCGGATTTAATGACCTGGACCATGACGGCAAACCGTATATGGGTCCCACCTGCGGCGTGGGGAGCAAAACGCCGGATCCCGGCTGTGCGGAATGGGATGCTGACAATGAAGGAACACCCGACAATTACTTCTTTGCCTCCGATTCGTCCCTGGTGGAGAGCAGCCTCAACAGGGCCTTCAGCAGCATTCTGAATACGGGGACGACGGGAACAGCGTCGGCTGTGGCCAACAACCGGAGCGGCGAACGTGGGGCCAACGTCATCCAGGCCATTTTTTATCCTCAATGGCCGGATAACAATAACATCATGTGGCTGGGTGACGTGCAGGCCCTCTGGTTCTACCTGGATCCTCTGGTGAAATACAGCGGTGTCTATGAAGACAGCGATATGAACAAGGAGTTGAATCTGGATCAGGACCGGACACCCAACCCCGATTCACGGAAGGTCAATGCTCTCTGGAAAGCCGGTGAACTGCTCCTCTCCCGGAAGGCGGAAGACCGAACCATCTATACCTTCTTGGCGGAGCCATCAAAGGTTAATCCACCAAATAACGACTTGACCGTCAGTGGCAACAGCTTTACCACATCCCAGCGTACCGCTCTCAAGCCGCTGCTGGACACCGGGGACGACACCGACGCCATCATCAATTACGTTCGCGGCGTGGACAGCGGCTCGCTCCGCTCCCGCACCATGACCTACCATGGCGTCACCGGCAGCTGGAAGCTGGGGGATATCATCAATTCCACCCCCCAGATTCAGGGTTCACAGCCGATGAACAGCTACGCCACCGTGTACAACGACGACACCTATGCCCTATTCACCGGCTCCAATCAGTACAAGAGTAATAACTACGTCTATACCGGCGCCAACGACGGCATGTTGCATGCTTTCCGCCTCGGCCAAGTGGAGACAATCACCTCAACCAATCCGTTCCGCATCGCCCAGATCACCGACGACACCGATCTGGGTAAAGAGGAGTGGGCCTTCATCCCCAAAAACGCACTCCCCTTTCTCAAAAATTGCGCCGATTCAAGCTATTGCCACCAGTACCTGGTGGACGGCACACCACTTCTTTTCGACGCCTCCATCAATAAGCATGCCGGATGCGGCGATACCGCCAACTACTGGGATTGTCAGCGTAAGAGCACCATTAGTTCGGGTAATGTGGACCTGGCCACAACCAGTTGGCGGTCAGTTCTCATCGGAAGCATGGGGCACGGCGGCGCCACCCGGGACGGCAACTGCAACGAGACTCTCAATCATGACACCGATCCGACCAACAACAGCGACTGCATCAAGACTCCCGTTGCCGGCAACGGTTTTTCTTCATATTTTGCGTTGGATATCACGACACCCTTGGCCCCCAAGTTCATGTGGGAATTCTCCGATGGGGTGTTCACCGAGGCTGTAAATCCGGCGGACCGAGGTCTTGGCCTTACGACGCCGGGACCGGCGGTGGTCCGGATCAATTCCAGGGACAGCAACTCCCATCGTCCATTAAAAAAGACGAATGGTCGTTGGTTTGCCGTATTCGCTTCCGGCCCCACCGGTCCCATAGATCAGGCTATCCGGCAGTTGAAGGGGAGATCAGACCAAAACTTGAAGATTTACATAATAGATATCAATTCAAACAACGAATTTAAAAAGTGCGGAAATGTTGGTGCGACGAACTGCAATTATTGGGTCAAGGATACCGGCATCAAATATGCCTTTGCCAATTCATTATACAAGTCGGTGATAGACCTGGATCGGACAAATTCCACATTGGACGGTTACTATAGTGATGACGTGGTCTATGTCACCTATACCAGAGCTACAGTAGTTAGTGACTACCCAACTGTCTGGGATAAAGGCGGCATCATCCGCTTGGTCACCAACAACGACCCGGACCCGGCCAACTGGTTTGTCAGCACCCTCATCGACAACATCGGCCCCATAACCTCTTCCGTGGATATGCTGCAGGACCGCGTCAACAAAAAGTTATGGTTGTTTTTCGGCGAGGGGTTGTATTTCTCCACCGATGACGACATGAGCAACCAACGACGGATATTCGGTGTAACCGATCCCTGTTACAGTTTCGATGCGGGCCATGCCAATACCTTTTCCACTACGTCGGCAACCTGTCCGGCGAGGGCGGTGACTGAGCTAAAAGACCAGAGCACGCCTGACACGCCGCTGACAAATAATAATGGGTGGTATATCAATCTTACCGCCGCTTCAGGCTTATCGGGAGCGGAACAGCTTTACGGCAAACTTGCGGCGAATACCAACGGCGTAGTCTTCTATCCGACCTTTACTCCCAGCACGGACATCTGTACCGGCGGGACTACATCTCTCTGGGCGGTGAAGTACAATACGGGAGGAACCCCACCCAAAAGCGGACTGCAAGGAAAGCTTGTCGTCACAACCAGCAATACGCCCATCCCCACACCGATCAATCTTGAAGGTGCATTTACCAGAAGCAGCGGTCGTCAACTGGGTTCCGAATTCATGCTCTCAGGTGCAGTCGGAGGCGGCGGGGGCGGTTTGGGGGGGAGCAGCACCATGGTCAAGAATCCGGCGCCTACAAAACGGGTGGTAAATAGTCAGGAGCGATAGGTATCCGTTTTTTTACGGGGGTAGCAAGATGGACAACAGGAATCATACCACCGGTGGATCAGGCGGCTTTTCCTTGACGGAACTGATAACCGTGATCGCCATCACCTCCACTCTGATGGGCGCCGCAACCATGGGTTACCATGAAATGCAGGTCAAATATGATGTGGAAGCCCAGGTCAGGGCGATGTCAACGGACTTCAGCGAACTGCGGGTACGGGCACTGACAACGAAACAGCGACAGAGCATCACGGTCAACAAGCAAAATTATCTCTTCAAATCATATAGTTCCGATGACGAGCCCCTTACGGCGGGAACCGTCATCCCCCCTGCCGTTCGTGGGGTCAAGTACGCCCTCAAGAGCAACGACTCCACATTTTTCAACGGCAAGATTTTCGAAATAGATCATCGAGGAATGGTAGTCAGCATCCCGGACACGATCTATCTGGACAGCACCAGTTCCGCCTCGCTGGATTGCCTGATAGTTCATACGGTGCGGACCAATCCCGGGAAGAAAAATGCGACCTGGAGCGGTTGTGATGATTGATAACAGGCGGGGATTTACTCTCGTGGAGTTCCTGGTGGCCATTGTCATCCTGATGGTTGGCATGCTCGGGATGTTGCAGGCCATCAACATCGCCATGGAAAAGAATCTTGAGAATGTCTTTCGCACCGAGGCGGTCACGCTGGCCGAAGAGCGGATGATGGAGGCCCGGACTCAGCTCACCTCTTTCATCCCGGTGACCATGGTGCAACGAAGAGCGCGGGGTGTCCTTAAAAATTACTCAGTATGGCAAAATGTCAATTCTGTTGCCGGTAAGTCCAATGAAGTTGTCATAGTCGTCAAATGGCATAACAAGAACTCATCCGCGTCACATACGGCATCATCACTCATAACGAATCCATACTGATACGAGGTTGTCATGCAGCGAGCAAAAACAAGAAAAAGTTATCAAGGCTTTACACTTGTCGAGGTCGTCGCGGTCATGGCGCTTTTTATGACCGTGCTCATAATCGCCGCTCAGACATTCAATACGGTTATCACCTTGTCCAAAAAATATTCAAAGTCGGAAGAGTCCAACATCGAAGGAATCATCGGACTTGAAGTGCTGCGCCATGATCTGGAGCAGATGGGGTTCGGTCTCTACTGGGGATACCTGCCGGGATCCGGCATAACCTATGGTGAACTGACTGACGCCTCCGACGCGACCAATGATGCACCAAGTAACGTCCCCAGAGCCTGTGTATTCCGCAACAACTCTGCTGCTTTTTTATCGGATATGATCGGCGTCAAGGGAACTACCGTGGGGAGGGCCAAACCGTCCCAACTCTGGACCTACATATCCTTTCATAATGTAAGCAGCTCTTCGTCATGGTCGTCTCTGCCGATAAAGTGGCCAGCAAAAAATCTGAAATCGGCTCCGAATCCCGACAAGGTGATCGCCGTACGGCACAATTTCAACGACAGCAGCGATGATCATCTGCTGCTACTTGATTCCAGCGGAAAATTCGAGTTTGATTTCAACTCTAACGGCTCCATCCCCGTCATGTACCTCCCCACCAAGGATCAGCAAGTTTCCATGGTTTACGGAGTCGGCAGTTACGACGCTTCGACTCCGCTCAGGATGCCCTTCAACCGGTCGGATTTTTTTATTAGTACCAGCAGCGTCCCGAAGTTTTGCGCGGTTCGGACCGGAGTACTGGAAAAAGCCACGGTCAGCCATGGTAATGGCGGCTACAACTATATTCCGCTTCTCGATTGCGTGGCGGACATGCAGGTGGTGCTGGGGTGGGATGTATCCAATGGCGGTAACGCCAAGAGTATCTCCGCTTATTCCAACGCCGATGGTTCTTCCGTGAACGGCGATGCAACTTTCAGTGACGTGCAGGGATGGCTGGCTTCTCCGTTGGGGATTCGCGAACATTTGAAGATAATAAAGGTCTATATCCTGGCTCAGGAAGGACGCAAAGATCCTAAATATCTTTATCCAGCCGCTTCCATGGTGGTCGGCAATGAATATAACGGTGAAACGCCACTTACAAAAACATACACGTTTACTACGGCGCAGCTTCAGTATCACTGGAAACTATACCGGGTTATTGTGAAACCCAAGAATCTGGCAAACAATCAGTAACCATACACCATGGTGCAGGAATGAACTGTCCGAAACATGAGAAAGGGATGGCCTTAATAACCGCACTGATGTTCACGGTGCTGGCATTTGTGCTCAGCATGACCTTACTTTATATGGTTACCGCCGGAACCAGGACATCCGGGGCGCTCAAACGATATAAAACGGCGACGGAAGCGACCTATGGCGGGAGCGAACTGGTCGCGAGAGAGATGATCGGCATGGCTCTGGCGTTTCCAAATGTTTCCACCGCCTCAAATCCTTTCTCAAGATATCTTCCCGACAGGCTGCGCGCCCTGACGCTTCTGCCGGAATCAAATCTGAGTTGTCTGCACATCCGCCTGACAACCCCCCGACGCTTCTGGAGCCCGGCTTGTGCCGCCATATCAAGCAGCACCCCGGATATCAGCTTTCTGCTGAATGCCGCATCCGGCGCGCCCTACAGGATTTATTCGAATATTGTCGACACCAGTGAGTGGAGAATCACCTCCTTTGCCGGCACAGGACTGAAGCTGACCACCAGCATTGCGGGAAATTCCGACATAACCAGCGGCAGTGAAAATACGGAGCTGATTCAGGGGGCGGTTGTCGAATCAGGCGGGCAGCCCCTGGAATCGCCCCATTATCCATATCTCTATAAAATAGAAATTCAGGGAGAGCGCCGGAACAACCCGGCCATGGAAAAGAGCAACCTGTCGATTCTCTATGCATATTGATGCTGCATCTGACCGGAGTTCCCTCCGACTTTCAAGATTATCCCCTCAATCATTTCAACCCCTGCAAACCGGGTCTTTCTCTTGACTTGCCTCCCTGTTGATTGTACTCTTCAAACCTGAATTCACAAGACACTACCTGACCAGGAGGCATCATGAAGCGCATTTCTTTCGGCACATCAGGCTGGCGCGGCATTCTGTGCGAGGACTTCACCTTTGATAACGTCAAGACCGTCACCCAGGCCATCGCCGATCATCTCTGCGCCAACGGGGAGAAGGAGAAAGGAGTCATCGTTGGGACCGATACCCGATTCATGGGAGAACGGTTCACCCGCGAATCGGCGGCAGTCCTCACCGGTTCGGGGATCAAGACTCTCCTCTGCAGTCGGGATGTCCCGACACCGGTCATCGCCTTCGAAATCATCCGCCGCGGTCTTGCCGGAGGGATCAACTTCACCGCCAGTCACAATCCACCCGAATACAACGGCATCAAGTTTTCTTCCTCGTCGGGAGGACCGGCTCTACCGGAGACCACCACCGACATCGAGAAACGGGCCAACGCCGCGCTGGGGGGCTCAAGCTACAACTTCATGGAACCGGAAGACGCTCGCCGTGACGGCCTCCTGGAGGAGATTGATCCGCGGGAGACCTATCTGGCCGCCCTGGAGGAGAAGGTGGACTTCGACGCCATCGCCTCTCTGGGAACCATCGCCCTCAACCCGCTCTTCGGCACGGCTCGCGGCTACCTTGACGCCCCCCTTCGCTCACGGGGAATGAACCTGAAGGTGATCAACGATCACCGCGACCCCTATTTCGGCGGCTTCCCCCCCGAACCTGCGGAAAAAAATATCCAGGACTTCATCACCCTGGTGAAGAGTGATCCCGCCGTGAAGCTCGGCCTTGCCACCGACGGCGACGCCGACCGTTTCGGGATTCTGGATAGCGACGGCTCCTACATCGAGCCGAACTACATCGTCGCCCTCCTCCTGGACTACCTGATCCGGTTCCGCAAGAGCACCGGCGGCGTGGCCCGTAGCGTCGCCACCTCTCACCTCATCGACGCCGTGGCGAAGAAACATGGCATCCCGGTCTATGAAACACCGGTGGGCTTCAAATACATCGGCGAACTGATCACCCAGGACAAGATCATCATCGGCGGCGAGGAGAGCGCCGGACTATCCATCAAGGGACATGTGCCGGAAAAAGACGGCATCCTGGCCTGTTTCCTTGTGGCGGAGATGGTAGCCCGCGAGGGGAAATCGGTAAGGGAACTCCTGGAGCGACTGTACAACGAGGTGGGGCGTTATATCACCCGGCGGGACAACCTCCGCCTTTCCCGGGAATTGGAGGCGGCCTATCCGCAAAAGGTAGCGTCCATCCCGTCGGAAGTCGCCGGGGCAAAGGTTATCGACGTCAACCGCACCGACGGTGTCAAGCTCCTTTTGTCCGACGGGACCTGGATGCTCTTCCGCAAGTCCGGCACCGAGCCGGTGGTCAGACTCTACGGCGAAGCCCCCTCCGAGGCGCGACTGACCGAGATCATGAAAGCCGGTCGGGAGTTCATCCTGGGCTGATCACCCTCCCCTATCCGGATTAAACAGACAACGGCGCCGGATC
>CAIYUY010000027.1 GCA_903929485.1 uncultured Desulfuromonadales bacterium | reverse complement strand
GCGCAACCGGTGCAGATCATGACGTCCACCGACACCTTTTTAGCCACCGGATCATAAACCAGGGCCGGGCACTCGAACTGCTTGGTACAGAGCTGACAGCCGATACACGCCGCCCCATCCACGGTGACCTGACTCCGCCGGGGCTGCTTGACGCTCCGGTCCACCAGGCAGGGACTCTTGGCGATAACCACCGCCACCCCTTCGCTACGGCTGAAAGCCACCGCCTCCTTCATAAGAGCCGTAAAAGCGGGGAGATCCAGAGGATCGCCGCTACGGCAGAACTGGACTCCGCACCCCCGCACGATCTCCTGGATGCTCACCGGTCGCCCCGCCGCTGTCCCGTGGGCCGGGGTCGGCTGGTTGCCGGTCATGGCCGTGGTGCTGTTGTCCAGAATCGTCAGGACGAAGCGGGCTCCCTGAGCCACCGCATCCACCAGCGGCGGGATACAGGCATGAAAAAAGGTGGAATCCCCCACCGTGGCGACAATATCCTGCTCCTGCCCCGTGATCCGGTACGCCTGATAAAAACCCGCCGCCTGACCAACCGCCGCCCCCATGCAGAGAACCGTATCCACCCCCCCCAGATTGAGACCCAGGGTATAGCAACCGATATCCGAGGGGTAGATCCCCTTGGGAGCGGCCTTCTTGATGGCGTAAAAGCTGGCCCGGTGGGGGCAGCCGGGGCAGAGGGTCGGGCGGCGCCCCCCTCCCACGGGAGGGGTAAACTGTGCCGGAACAGGGAGACCGGCAAACTCCGCCAGAAGCCTCTCGATTATTTCAGGGAGCAACTCTCCCGCTTCGGGAACCGCGCCGGAAAGCTTCCCTTTGATCCGGGAGCGGTCACGCAACTGCATCTCAATGACCCCGGTCGTCTCTTCCAGCACCAGCACCTCGTCATGGGAGCTAAGAATCTCCTCCATGAACGCAGTATGAAGCGGATAGGGCTGAACCACCTGATACAGCGGCAGCTGATCCCAGAGGCCCAGATCCCGCAGAGCCTCGCGGGCGTGGGCGGCGGCGACACCGGAGGCGATGACCCCCTTCTTCCCCCCGAAGCCGGGGTTAAGCCGATGAGGCGCGGTGGGGCCCCAGGCCGCAATCTTCAGGAGCTTTTCGTTCAGCTCCAGGTGCAGCCGGTAACGGTGAACCGGGGTAGCGGCCCAACGGCTGGGCTCCTTGCGAAAATCGGCGACCCTGTTGAGCCGCTGCACCGGACCGGGAACCACATCCTGACAGGCATGGCAAACCCTGGTGGTGGGGCGGAGCATCACGGGGAGCCGGAACGCCTCGGAAAGTTCGAAAGCTTTCCCGGCCAGCTCTCCGGCCTCCGCCGGTGACGACGGATCCAGGACCGGCACCTTGTACAACATCGCCATGAGACGGGAATCCTGCTCGGTCTGGGATGAGTGTGGTCCCGGATCATCGGCGCAGACCACCACGAAACCGCCCACTGTCCCCAGGTAGGCGGCGCTGGCCAGGGGGTCGGCAGCCACGTTGAGTCCCACCTGCTTCATGGCGGTGACGGCCCGCAGTCCGCTCTGACTGGCGGCATAGGCGATCTCGAAGGCGACCTTTTCGTTCACGGCCCATTCCACATGCAGGGGGAGCTCTTCCGTCCGCCGCATGCTCTCTATTACCGACAGGATCTCCGAGGCGGGGGTCCCCGGGTAGGAGGTGGCGACGGCGCAACCGTTCTCCACGATCCCCCGCGCCAGCGCCTCGTTCCCCTGCATCAGTACTCTCTTGGTCTCACTCATAAACGTTACCTTTCACTCCGCACCAAGGAGCTCATCCAGCTTGCCCCCCATATCCTCTTCCCGCATGAGCGACTCGCCGACCAGAAAACCTCCGGCGCCGGCCGTCAGGAGCCGGTCGATGTCGGAGCGAGTGATGATGCCGCTCTCGGAGACCACGAACCGGTCAGCCGGAATCAGGGAGATGAGCCGTTCGGTCACCCCCAGATCGGTGACGAAGCTCCGGAGATTGCGGTTGTTGATGCCGATGAGTTCGCACTCCGTGGCCAGAGCTTTATCCAGGTCGGCCTCGTCATGGACCTCAAGAAGGACATCGATGTGAAGTTCCCGGGCCACTCCGGCCAACTCCGTCAGCTGATCCGGCTCCAGGATGGCGGCGATGAGAAGCACCGCGTCGGCCCCGGCAGCCCGCGCTTCATAGATCTGGAAGGGGTCGATGATAAAATCCTTGCGTAGCAGCGGCAATCCTACCCGCTCCCGGATAAGTCCCAGGAAACGGAGGTTTCCCATGAAAAAGCGCTCGTCCGTGAGGACCGAGAGACAGCAGGCGCCGTGGGCCTCGTAGGTCATCCCTATTTCCACGGGGTCAAAATCATCCCGGATGATCCCCTTGCTGGGAGAGCCCTTTTTCACCTCGGCGATGACCGCGGTCCACCCCGAGTCCCGGGCCGACCGGAGCGCCGCGACAAAACCGCGGGGGGTGTCCTCGGCTTCGGCGGCCCGTCTCATGACGGAATCGAGAGTTTCGTCACGACGAAGAAATGCAACCTCTTCCTTCTTATGGTTAACGATGGTGGCGAGGATATCGGGTAGGTTGCTCATTGACGGCCGTGATCCTTTCTTTGTCGAAAATTTCCCAGAGATTGAGTTCCAGTTCCGGGAAGAGTGTCAGCGTCATCGTTTCATTCCAGTCAAAAACATCGGGAGAGCCGTAGCGCCCCTCCGTCAGGGTATACCGATCCACGCTCTCGTTCATGGGGTCAACCAGAATATACTCCAGCACCCCGAATCGTTCATAGAGCTTCTTTTTCTCCCGCCGATCCTTGATCCCGGTGGAGGGGGAGAGAATTTCCACAATGAGCTCCGGCGCCCCTTTGATACAGGCATCGGTGAGTTTGGAGCGGTCGCAGACCACCAGAATATCGGGCTGCACCACGGTATCTTCGTCAAGAACCACATCGGTGGGGGCTACGAAAGGAAGACAACTTTTCCCTTCGAAAAAAGTGAACAGCCGATGAGAAAAGTTTCTGCTGATATGCTGGTGTCTCAGGTTCGGCGCCGGCGTCATATCCCATACCTCTCCGCCAATGATCTCCCACCGTTTCCCGTCATCCCAGGTCAGATAGTCGGCATAGGTAAAATGATCCTCAAGTTTTCGGGCTGTTGACGGCATGAAACACCTCCTGCGACTGACTACTCGTTGGTCATGGCCGCCAGTCGTCCCATGACAGCCAGAGCTTCCCCCGAATCAATGGCCTGGGCCGCCATCTCCACCCCTTGGGCAAGGCTGTCGGTCTTACCGGCGGCCACCAGGGCGAAGGCGGCGTTGATGAGGACGATATTCCGCTTTGCACCTGTTGCGCCGGCAAGAATCTCCCTGACGATCTGGGCGTTTTCCCCGGCGTTACCGCCACGGAGCTCCGCCATGACGCAGCGGGTAAAACCGAGCTCCTCCGGGGCAAAGCGACGAAGCTGCACCCCGTCGATTGTAACCTCGGCGAGAGCGGTTTCCGCCGTCAGGGTGATCTCGTCCATGCCGTCCAGCCCATGAACGACAAAACCCCGCTTGCAGCCGAGCTTGTGCAGGACCTGGGCCAACGTCGCCACCAGATCCTCGCGGTAGACCCCCATGACCTGACACTGGGCGCCGGCCGGGTTGGTGAGTGGGCCGAGGATATTGAAGATGGTCCGGATGCCGATCTCCCGCCGCGGACCGATGGCGTGCTTCATGGCGCCGTGAAGGGCCGGGGCGAAGAGGAAGCCGAGGCCGATCTCCCTGATACACCGCTCAACGGTCCGGGGCGGCACATCCAGATTGACCCCCAGGGATTCCAGCACATCGGCGCTGCCGCAGAGGGAGGAGACGGAGCGGTTGCCATGCTTGGCCACCTTGACGCCGCAGGCGGCCACCACGAAGGAGACGGTGGTGGAGATGTTGAAGGTGTTGGTGCCGTCCCCCCCCGTCCCCACCACATCCAGGATTGTCTCCTGGTCGATATTGATATCATCCCGGTCCATGTCCAGGACATCGCGACCAACACGGATGGGGGTGACCCGGTCCCGCATGACCCGGGCGGCGCCGGTGATCTCGGCCACCGTTTCCCCCTTCATCCGGAGGGCGGTGATGAAGGAGCTGATCTGGGCCGGAGTCGCCTCACCCGACATGATCTGGTTCATGACCTGGATCATCTCCCCTTCGGAGAGATCTTGGCGGTCGACAACCTTGGCGATGGCTTTACGGATCATGATAGCTCCTTTATTCCCGGAAGACCAGCGGCAGGTCTATGGTCAACTCCGGGAAAATGCCGACAACCGGCTTATCCTCCGGCCCGTAAATATCGGCGCTACCATAACGGTTCTCAGCGCCATTCCGGTAGACATGGACAATTCGCTCTGCCGGATTGACAATCCAGTATTCCTTCACACCATGACGCTCGTAAAGGTGAAACTTTTCCCTAAGATCCATCATGGCGGTTGCAGGCGACAGGATTTCCACCACCATGTCAGGAGCGCCGGTGCAACCGGTAGATTTTAGCTTACTCCGGTCGCAAACCACGACAATGTCAGGTTGGACTACGATGGATGCATCGTTTCCGGTCTCGTCGGTCTCGGGAAGACAAACATCATAGGGTGCAATGAAAATTTTGTCGACCTTATCAAGGAGAAACGTTTTGATCTGGCGGGCAATCTCCAGAAGAATCTCCTGATGATGCAAGGTAGACGGAGGGGGATCGACATAATTCAAGGCATACGCTACGCCGTCGATCAGTTCCCACCGTTCATCATCCGGCCATTGGCAATAGTCCCGGTAGGTCCATTTCCCCCCACCCTCTTTGACCCGACAAAGCTCCATTGTTTCTCCGCTCAGACAACCCTACCTGCTCATCTCCAGAAAGTTTCTCAACAAATCCATCCCCCCCACGGTGAGGATCGACTCGGGATGGAACTGCACCCCCCAGACCGGCAACTCCCGGTGAGCCAACCCCATGACTTCACCCTCTTCCACCCAGGCGGTGACCTCCAGACAGGCAGGAAAGGTAGCACGTTCCACCACCAGGGAGTGATAACGGGTGGCGTCGAAGGGGTTTGGAAGTCCATGAAAGAGGCCCTGGCCGTTATGATGAATGGGAGAAGTCTTGCCATGCATGAGGGTGGCACTGCGAACCACGTTGCCGCCGAAGGCGGCGCCCATGGCCTGGTGACCCAGACAGACCCCCAGAAGCGGAATCTTCCCGGCGAAATACCGAACCGCCGCCACCGAAATTCCCGCCTCTTCCGGCGAGCAGGGACCGGGTGAGACGACGATCCGCTCCGGCTTTAACGCCTCGATCTCAGGGATGGTGATCCGGTCGTTGCGGTGAACCCGGACATCCTCACCAAGTTCGCCCAGGTACTGGACGATGTTGTAGGTGAAGGAGTCATAGTTGTCGATCATCAGTAACATTCAAGTACCCTGTCTGTGGGAAACGTGGTTTCCGGCATGGAGCAACAGACACTGCGCAACTCCGGGAAAGCCGACAAGTGAACATATATAGACGTTTTAGCCGTCAAATTCAAGAAAGTTTTTGAGAGGTTACGGGGAGAGCTTACGGGGGAGTCAAACAATTCAATCGCTATTCAAGACTCGTTATGAGCAAAAGGATTCAAAATCGTAAGCCGCTTGTCGATCACCTGACCATGATGCATGTCTTCTGAGAAAAGTTTATTGCAACCACTCGACAGGGCCGAAACAACAATAAGGCTATCCCAGTAAGAATAGCCATACGTCATGGAGATGTTTATCGCCTTTAGGCAATCATCCGGCGGTATGGCGAGAACAGCAAACGAACCGCTGAGATTCACAATAACATCACGTGCCGACACCACATCCATGATTTTTTTTGCGCGTCAGAACATGATACAGCTCCCCGAGAACCTGGGAACTAATAGTAATATCCAGAAAGGCCCATCGCTGTTTCGAGTGGGTAGTTCAAAGACGGGCGGTAACGCAATGAACGGTGTCAGTTCGAAACGGTATTCGTCGAATCGTGGAGTCAGCTTCCTAGTTCGATAAACTAGGGGATACGCTCAGATCGGTAACAGGCTG
>CAIYUY010000026.1 GCA_903929485.1 uncultured Desulfuromonadales bacterium | reverse complement strand
GCGGCGCTGGATGTGATGGAAATTCTCCCCAAGAACGCCACGGGGCAGAAGATAACCTCCTACGTCTCCTTCATCAAGGGGCCGACGGGAGGGGAGGGGAGGGGACTTCATATCGTGCTGCTGGATAACGGCCGGATGGAGCTGGCCGCCGACCCGCTCTTCAGCGAGGCGCTTACTTGTGTCCGTTGCGGCGCCTGCGCCAATGTCTGCCCCATCTACGAGATCGTGGGAGGGCATGTTTTCGGACATATCTACGTGGGTGGGATCGGGCTGGTGGTCACCCCCTTCCTCCATGGTTTTGACAAGGCCGAGGATATTCTCAAACTCTGTATCGGTTGCCGCAAATGCAATGAGGTCTGCGCCTCAAAGATAGACATCGAGGGACTCATCGTTGATCTGCGGGATCGGATCAGGAAGCCCACCGGCCAGAAGTTTCTCTTCGGTACCCTCATGAAGAATCGAAGACTCTTCCATGCAGCCCTGCGGGCCGCGTACCTGGCTCAGAAACCGTTTCAGGGGGAGGGGGGGCGGATCCGGCATCTCCCCCTGGTTCTCAACAGCGATGTGGGGGGTAAATCTCTTCCCCCCATAGCGGAAAAACCGTATCGGGATCTGGTGAAAAAAATAGACCAGTCCCCAGTCCCCACTCCCCAGTCCCGAGAAAAGGTTCTCTTTTTCACCGGCTGTCTGGCCGATTTTGTTTTTCCGGAGATCTGTCGGGACGCCCAGGAATCCCTGGAGCTGCTGGGGTATGAGGTGAGTTTTCCGCAAAATCAGCTCTGCTGCGGCATTCCGGCCCGTTACTCCGGCGAGATGGAGGTGGCGCGGGACATGGCCCGGCTCAATACCGATGTTCTTCTGGCGGAGGGTGCGGACTATGTGGTGACCATCTGCCCCACCTGCACGGTATCGCTGAAACATGACTTCCCCAAACTTCTGGAGGGAGAGCCCGCCTACCATGCCAAGGCTGTCATGTTGGCGGAGAAGGTTTTCAACTATTCGGAGCTGGCGGCGAAGAGGCTGGGGAGTGGGGAGTGGGGAGTGGGGACCGGGAATTCGGGATTGGGGAGTCGGGACTCGGGAATGTTAAACGGCACGCAGCACGCCGCACGAGAAACGATCACCTATCATGACGCCTGTCACCTCCGGCGGGGGTGCGGGGTGTACGAGGAGCCGCGACGGGTATTGACGGAGCTGGCCGGCGTGGATATCGTGGAGATGACCGACTGCGACAAATGCTGCGGCTTCGGCGGTTCCTACTCCTTCAAGTTCCCGGAGATATCGGCGGAGGTGCTGAAGAACAAGAAGGAGAATATCGTGTCAACCGGTGTGACCACGGTGGCTGTGGACTGTCCGGGGTGCAAGATGCAGATCGAGGGGGGGCTGGAGACAAACGGAAGCCCCATCAGGGTGGAGCATTCGGCGACCCTGGTGGCGCGGAGGTTGAGAAAATGAGATGCAGGGGCACGGCGCGCCGTGCCCCTGCAAAACAGCCGCTGTTACAACATTTTGTCGAACCACTTCTTCTGGTCCAGCATGCCGAAGATGAAGGTTCCCCGGTGGTCGGCCAGGTCACCGGCGAAAACCGCCTGGGCCGGTGCGCCTCCCACCAGTTCCTGATAAGCTGCAGGGAGCGTGGCCACATAAGGGGGAACCACCTCATCTATCTTGCCGTAGTAATACCGGCTCGGTGTGCTGTAACGCCACTGATACGCTTGATTCTCGGACAGCTGCCGGTAGAAGCGGTTCGCCATGAACGATACGGCTTGGGAAAAGTCGGGCTGGAAAAACTCCTTGATGGACTTGGGGAAGATCTTCGACGCCTCACCCCACCCGATCCTGTTCTCATAGAGCCCACGGGCTGCTTCCAGGTATTGAGGCCTGATGGCCGCCGCACTCAGTCCGGGGAGAGAGTAATACCGCTCGTATGAATTAATCTGGATTGCCGCGACTCCCACCAGCCAGTCGGTATCCAAGGGTAAACGGTTATTGAGCCATCGGTTCATGAGGAGAGAGATGTCATTGGGGGTGCTGGCTGTGGCGGCAGCCTTGATCGGCACACCCAGTTGCTCAAGTCTGTTACGAAAGACCATGGTGTTCCAGGCTCCCTGGGACCAGCCGCTGAGGAAAAACTCCCCCGTGGTCAGTTTCAGATCCTTGATCACCGACTTGGAGGCGACCAGCATGTCGTAACATGCCTGGGATGTGCTCTCCTTGACCATGTAGCTGTCCGGTTCCATGGAGGAGCCCTTGCCGATGTAATCAGCTGCGATGACGATGTAGCCGTGACCGGCGAACTGGGCAATCATCAGACGGGTTTCAGTGGATTTCTCGGGGAAGGAGGGTACCTCGTCTCTGCTGAATACGGTGCCATGCTGGTATGACACCAGCGGGTAAGTCGTAGCCACTTTGTCGGGAATGGCGATCAGCCCTGTCGCTTCAACCGGGTGATTGCCCCGTTCGGGAATGACCGTACGATAACTGATCCGATAGAGCTTAACCTCGTTCTTGGCGGGGGGGAGGGTGACATCGCTCTTGATGCTCTTGAACTCATGTATCTCCGTGGTCCCGATCTTGTTCAATCGCTCCAGATTATACTGTCCGATGAACTGGTAGGTAACCCCGTTTGCCACGGTAATGACCCCAGCGCCTTGCGTGGTGGCTCCGTTAACAGTGCCGCTCAAGAGCAGCGTTAAAACTCCCATTAGTAGTAATCGAAACATGGAGACTCCTTTGTTAAATTTTGAAGCGCTTTGCCGTCAGACCCAGCTGTTCCGCCAATCGGGCCAATTCGCCGGAACTTAGCATCACCTGGGCGCTGCTGGTGGCGATCTCTCCGGCTGCCTGGTTGGCCTCGGTGATCTCGTGGGCGATGGATTCGGATACCCGTGAAGTCTGGGCCACGTTGTCGTTCACCTCGTGGATGCCATAGGCTGCCTGAGCGACGTTGGTGGCGATATCCTTGGTCACCACCGATTGCTCCTCGATGGCTACCGCCGTGGCGGTTATCATCTCGCTTACCTCCTGGATAACTCCGGAGATCCTTTCAATATCCGCCACGGTCTCCCTGGTGGAATTCTGGATGTTTTCGATCTTATCGCGGATCCCCTCGGTGGCGGTGGCGGTCTGCTGCGCCAGTTCCTTGATTTCGCTGGCCACCACCGTGAACCCCTTCCCTGCCGCGCCGGCCCGGGCCGCCTCGATGGTGGCGTTCAGGGCCAAGAGGTTGGTCTGGGCCGAGATGGCGGTGATGGTCTCGGTGACCTTGCCTATCTCCCGAGCCGCCTTCCCCAAATCCACCACCTGCCGGGTAATCTCGCCGGCTTGGAGCACTGCCTGGCTGGTGATGACCCGCGCCTTCTCCGAACTCCTGGCCACCTCGCTGATGGTGGAGGTCATCTCTTCGGTGGCGGTGGCTACGCTGCTGACATTGCTGGTGGCGTGGTCCATGGCTCCCGCCACCGACGCCAAGCTGGCGCTCATCTCTTCCGCCGCGGTGGCCACCGAATGGGCCCGGGTGGAGGAGTGCTCGGCGCTGGAGGTCATTTGTTGGGAGATGGTGGCGAGTTCGGTGGCGGAGGAGGAGAGGGTCTGTACTCCATCGGTCATCTCGCGAAACATGTTCCGGAGATTGCTCCCCATCCGGTTCAGCGCCGTGGCCAGGACGCCCAGTTCGTCCTTCTGCCGTATCTCCAGGGTGTGAGTCAGATCCCCTTCCGCCATCCGGTTGACAAACTTAACCCCCTGATCAATGGGGCGGGTGATGCTCAACGTGGTGGCGACCCCCAGGGCGATGGAGAGGAGCAAGGCCACGAGACCGGCGAAAAGTAGTTCGCTCCTCGTGGTTCCGATGTAGTTCACCGCCTCCTGGAATCGGACAATGAACCTCCCATGCTGGTATGCCGACAGCTCTTCAATGTTTTTCATCACCTCATGCCTGATAATCTTGATCTCCGCGTGGTAGCGTGTGGCAGCTATCTCCTGCTTGCCGGCAACGGCCAGTTCCAGTATCCGGTCATTTCCGTCCCGCACCTGGCCGATCTTACTCTTCAGTGCGGCGATCAGCTTCTTCCCCTCATCGAAAGTTTCCAGTTTCTCCAGCTCATCCATGGCTTTCTTATACTCGGTGCGCTTGGCGTCAATATTTCTCATATTCTCAGCCACCCCCTTGGGGTCGGCGTTACTCAGTGTCTCGGCCACGTCCAGGTAGATAGTGTCGATGGCTGCGGAAATGATGGTGGTTAGTTCCGCCTTGCGGCTGACAACCTGGACTATCTGCTCCACTGTGGCTCTGATCATGCTGACATTGTAGAGCCCTATGCCGAGAATGATTGCGATGAGCAGCATCTGGATGCCGAAGCCGAGCCCAAGCCGACGACCGATCTTCATGTTGTTGAAAAAGTCCATGATTTTATCCTTATTTGTGTGAGTCTATTTTTCTTGGAAACGGGATAACGGCTGTTTGATAAACAGATGAGCTTCACGACGTAGGCTTCACCGGATGGGTGCCATCTTGCGATTTTTGCTCTCGCCTTTAGAATCGATAGCCGTGATTATTGTCTGTTGAAAAAATTAACAAATTCCTTGTCCAATAAGTTTATATGGCGATTAAACCAACGAATGAGATTGCCTTTCATTCGTAGTGTCACTTCTCTTGACGTACCGTTCCCCCCGACAAAAGACTTCAATTCGTTCAAGTCGCCAAGGAATAAAGCGTGCTGCTTTTGTTGCTCATCAAGTCCGGGGTATTTACAGTATCTCTGCATATTTTCTTCATAGCTGAAATGTTCCCTCGTATAGGTGTCCAATGAACAAAAAAGCTGTTCCAGTTCTTCCGCTTCCGCCCCTTCATCACATTTTTGAAAGAACTTGCTTATGCAATTAAAAATTTGTTTGTGTTGGCGATCAAGCCCGGTGATTCCGGTCTCCAACTCAGTTTTCCATTCGAAGTTCACCGAGTTATCCTCACTTTTCACCCGTATGCGGGATGACTGTTTCCGTTGCGTAATATTTTCCAAAATATACCGCCGAAAGGGATCACTTTGCAATAATTTTGTACTATGAAGTATGCAGTGGCGCTGGACATTGAAACAGGTGTATAAAGGTAGTGGAGCATGAGCGTGAATCTCTGGAGAGATCAGAATGAATCGAGAGTGTGAGATGTGCGGAACTCAGTTGAACTCCTTGGAGGTGGAGGGGGTCTGTCTGACCTGTCAGCAGGCCACGCATTACGTCTGCTCTCGCTGTGGCGCCGTCATGCCCTGGCGAGACCGGGAACATCTGCTCTGCAAATCCTGCCGCCATGGTGATCACGGGGATACCATTACGGATGGAAGGTATTAATAACGAGATATTACTCTCCTTTTTTATCCAAAAACATCTTGATCAGGTCGATGGGGACCGGAAAGATGATGGTGGAGTTTTTTTCCGTGGCTACCTCGGTGAGGGTTTGGAGGTAACGGAGTTGAAGAGCCGTGGGTTCGGTGGCCAGAATCGCCGCCGCCTGGGCCAGCTTTGACGATGCCTGGAACTCACCGTCGGCGTGGATTACCTTGGCCCGTCTTTCTCGTTCCGCCTCGGCCTGTTTGGCGATAGCTCGGAGCATCTCCTGGGGAAGGTCGATATTCTTCACCTCCACGTTGGCGATCTTGATTCCCCATGGCCCGGCATGACGATCCAGGATCTCCTGAAGTCGTAGATTGATCTTGTCCCGTTGGGCCAGCAGTTCGTCCAGTTCCACCTGGCCGAGAACGGAGCGGAGGGTGGTCTGGGAAAGCTGGCTCGTGGCGTAGATGTAGTTTTCCACCTCGCAGATGGCCTTTTCCGGGGCAATAACTCGGAAGTAGATCACCGCCGAGACCTTTACCGTGATGTTGTCCAGGGTGATAACGTCCTGGGGAGGGACGTCGAAAGCCACTGTTCGCAGCGATACCCGGACCAGCTTGTCCACCCCCGGTATGATGAAAAAAAGTCCCGGCCCCCGTACTCCAGCCAGCCGTCCAAGCCGGAAAAGGACCCCCCGCTCGTATTCGGGGAGGATCCGCACGGCGCTTGCGGCGATCATGATGACGACGACGATGCAGAAGAGTACCGGTACCATGTTGAACATGTCCATTTTTCTGTCTCCTTGGGCTTTGTTGCATCGTTGAAACGGTTGATGGATGCCTCTGTTGGGGCACGGCATGCCGTGCTGTTACGAAAACCGTTTCACCGTGAGCTGCATCCCTTCTACTCCGGTCACCATGATCCGGTCACCCCTCCCCACGGAGTGATCGCACCGGGCGTCCCAATACTCTCCCCGAACAAAAACCTTACCCTCGGGAGTCATCTCCGTCAGGGCGCGACCGATTTCGCCCAGGAGCCCTTCCCGACCGGTGGTGGGTTTGATCTTGTGCGCCTTGATGACTCGGCTTACCGCAAGAAGCGAGAACCCCACCAGGGCGCCTGCCGCCACGGCGATGACGCTCCAGGAAACCCGGAGCGCCGGGTCCGAGTCGTCGTAGAGTATGAGTGAACCGAAAATCAGAGAGACGATTCCGGCGATGGTGAGCATCCCGTGGGAGACGATCTTGATTTCGGCTAGGAGGAAGCAGATGGCGAGCAGGATCAGGAGCAGACCGGCAAAATTGACCGGCAGCAATTCGAAGCCGAAGAGGGCCAGAATCAGGGATATTCCCCCCACCACCCCGGGGATAATCATTCCGGGATTGGCCAGTTCGGCCAGAAGTCCCAAGACCCCGATGATCATGAGGATATAGGCGATATCGGGGTCACTGACGACCTCCATGATGCTCTGAACCGAACTCATGGGCCGAACTGTCACTTCCGCCCCCGCCAGATGGAGTGGGAACTCTTTCCCGTCGCGGCGCACCGTTTTCCCTTCCAGTTGTCGCAGGAGATCGCCCCGGTCCCGGGCGATGAGGTCGATGACCCCCTGGGAAAGAGCCTTGTCCGCCGGCAGGGAAATGCTTTCACGCACCATCTTCACCGCCACGCCGGGATTGCGTCCCCGTCGCGCGGCGATCCCCTCGGCGTAGGCGGCTGAATCGTTGAGCATCTTCTCTGCCATGATCTTGTCGGGGAGCTCGCCGAAGGTGACCGGATGCGCCGCGCCGATGTTGGTTCCCGGCGCCATGGCTGCGATATCGGCGGCCAGGGTGATGATGGCGCCGGCGGAACCGGCCCTGGCCCCGGAAGGGGCGACGAAGAGCGCCACCGGCACCGGCGAAGCCAGCAGTTCCTTGATGATCCCCCGCATGGATGATTCCAGTCCCCCCGGCGTGTCGAGTTCTATGATAACCAGGCTGTCTCCACGCTGGGTCGAGTCCCGGAGGCTTTTTTTCAGGTACTCCGCCGTGACCGGGGTGATGTCTCCGTCCACGGTGGCCACGGTGATTCCGGTTGCCAAGGCAGGGGAGGTGAGGAGGAGCATCAAAAGAAGCGCCGCGAGGAGTACGAAGTGTAGTGAGTAATCCATCGGCTTTCTCCTTGCAGTTCAAAGCACTCCGCGCATTAAGTAAACTTACCACCGATCCGCTGGTCATCGCAAGAGATAAAGCTATTTTTCATAAATAACGTACGTTGCACAATAAACATTAATGCTGATGTCGTTTGAAGTGACCTGGTCAGGTTGATGGAAAAAGCCGGGCACACTCGTCTGATTTATTGTAAATAGTGACGCCATGTGGTAAACATCGGCTATAAATGTCAGAAAAGTAGACTTTCAGTTTAAGAGGAGAAGGTTATGCACATTACCTATATTTTACGTCAATCAGATAGTCTGGTTTTTAATAATGACGGTGAAATATTTACTTTTACCGCCAGGAGATTGACGGACGCAAAACGTAGAGCCGTTCGTAAACAGTTTCATGGAAATACCAATTTGCGTCTCGAAGGTGAGAACGGCACTGTCATCAGTGTTAAACGCAGCGGTTTCAAATGGGAGGATAAGTTGTAAAAATAAGGAAGAGGTGTCTTGCAGCTCATTCCAAGCCCGTCTTGGAGCGCCGGCAACGCCGGCTATGGCGGTTCAGGCTGTCGCTGAGCAGAGATATGATCTCGGTGGCCGCCTCGATGATATGATCGCGACCGAAGCCTGCTTTCGTCATCTCGCGGTAAAAGGTCTTGGCGAACAGTTTGACCAACTGTTCGGTGTTCCCTCTACCCGTAATGAGATTTCTTGTCGTCGGTTCGTGACTCTCCTTGAGCAGAGCGATCTGGGCGTAACGGGAGCTAAGCAGGTTTTGGAGTTGAGAAACATGAAGGGATCTGCCCACCAGAAGGGCGAGGAGAGTGGTTAGCTCCATGTCTGATCTGGTTAATGTTCGTCCGTCAACCGGGTCGCTGACGTTAATTACGCCGACGACCTTGCCGCTGACGAGGATGGGGACAGAGATGAAACTGTTTCCGGTGGAGTTGGGGAAGCAATCCGGGGAGGAGAATTCCGAGCAAAGAATATCCTCAATCAGCAGCGGCTCTCCCGACGCGGCCACCCTGCCGACAATCCCCACGTTGATTTCGACTGCCTCCATATGAAGATCAGGTAACAATCCGCCGTGAACCGCGCGGAGTCGGAGTCTGAACTCGCCCTCTTCATCGTCACGCCGGAACAGCATGATTGAACAGTTTTCCACCTCAAGGATGGTCGCCATACTGTCAGTCAGTTCGTGAAGACAGTCATCCAGACTCTTCTGCTGCTCCAAAAATGCAGCCAGATTGATCACTTTGGAGCACTGCTCCGTCAGTTGGCTGGTCATGCTTCCCCTTCTCCCGGAGGTCTCTCTCCTCCTGTTGACGAAACCATGTCACGAAACGGGCAATCCCTTCCTCAATATCCATTGTCGGCCGGTAGCCTAGAAGAGCGGTTGATTTTGTCAGGTCCGCATAGGTCCGCTCCACGTCGCCGGCCTGCATGGGGAGCAGTTCCCGTCGGGCGGCAAGCCCCATGGTTCGTTCCATGACCTCCACCAGTTGGCGTAATTCCACCGGATGGGAGCCTCCCAGGTTGAAAATATCGAACCTGGGGGGGAGGGAAGCTGTCCACTCCAGCGCCTTGACGACACCATTCACGATGTCATCCACGTAGGTATAATCGCGACTGGAGCTTCCGTCGCCATAGATGGGGAGCGGTTGTCCGGAGCCGAGCATCCGGGCGAACTTGTTGATGGCCAGATCGGGGCGCTGGCGAGGTCCGTAGACCGTGAAGAAGCGGAGACAGGCGATGGAAATGTTGTGAAGGTGGTGCCAGGTATGACAGAGGAGCTCGCACCCTTTTTTAGTAGCTGCGTAGGGAGAGATGGGATTGTCCACCGGGTCGGATTCCGCAAAGGGAACTTTGGGGTTGTTGCCGTACACCGATGAGCTTGAAGCGAAGAGGAATCTTCCAACAGCGGCGCCTCGCGATGCCTCCAGGAGATTGAGGGTTCCTCCCAGGTTGACCTCTGCGTAGAGGCGGGGTCGTTCGATGGAGGGGCGGACCCCGGCCATTGCCGCCAGATGGATCACTGCATCCGGCCGGCTCTCCATGAAAACCGACTCCAGAAAGGGGATGTCTCGGATGTCACCCTCGCACAGTCGCAGAGCCCTTCCCAAACGGGAACTTGTATCCTGAACTTCTTGGATATTTTGTCTTTTTAGCGCAGGGGTGTAAAAATCATTAAAATTGTCCAGGACTATAAGGTCATGCCCCAGTGTCAGGAGACGTTGACAGAGGTGGGAACCGATGAACCCCGCGCCGCCGGTGACAAGAATATTCATGGGAGTTGATCCTTTCTAGGGTAGTGCTATTCCATCACGGGGATGGCGGTCTTCCCTGCCCGGGCCGCCAGTTCCTCCGCGGCGGATAACTCCAGGTGTCTGCCCACCCTGACCCGGTACATGATCCCCTTATCCTTGGGCGCCCACTCGACGATGTAGGCCGGTAATCCGGTATCAATCAGCCGTTCCTTCACCGCTTCCGCATCGCTCTTTGATTGGTAGGAAGCCACCTGAACCACGTATTTCCCCTTTGACTGGGCCTTGCGAGCTTGGTCGATCCCCAGGGGGGAAGGGGCGGGCGCCGGGGACGCAGCCAGGGATGGCGCCTTGATCGCCGGTTTTTCCGCGGGGGGGACTTCTCGACGTTCCAAGGGGGGGGGCGCCGGAAGCGATGGGAATGACAGGTTCCTGGTCGCCGGCTGTTGCTGGCGTGCCGGCGTGCCGGGGGTGGCAACGGCACGGGGGATGGTAGGGGGCAACGCCTGGCCGGCTTCTTCCGGTTTGACGGGATTTAATCCGGTACCGAGGATCGCCTTCCCCGAGGGAAGGGTGTTATAGAACGAAAGGTGCGGGTCAACAGGAGCGGTTGTCGAATCCGGTTGCGGGGGGGGCGATTGAACAGCCGTGGCTGGGGCCCCTTTTTCGGCGGCTACTCGCATGCTGTTCTGTTCCTGCCGGGTCGGTTTGAACAGGAACCAGCCGCCGGTCAGGCCGAGGCTGAAGCCCGCAAGGAGTCCGCCCAGCGCGGTCAGGACGAAATAGCGCGCCACCCCCTGCTTTTTGGCGCGGTTAATGTTGGGGTTGCTGGTTCCGGCTGGCCGTCGTTCGCTATAGTCCTTCATGGTCCGTCTCGTTCCTACATGGATTCGGGAGCGGAGATGCCGAGCATTTCCAATCCGTTTTTAAGTGTTGTCGCCACGCATGCCAAGAGGTAAAGCCGAGCTCCGGTAAGGGGCGCATCCTCGGTGATGACCCGGTTTTTGTTGTAGAAGCCATGAAAGAGCCCCGCCAGTTCCTGCAGATAGCTTGTCACCCGATGCGGCTCAAAGGACGAAGCCGCTCCATCCACGGTGTCCGGGAAAGCAGCCAGGTGCCTGATGAGAGCCAACTCTTCCGGTGTCTCCAGGCGGGATACCGTCGCTTCCCGGAAGGAGGGAACCGTGAGCCCTTTTTCAGAGGCATTGGTAAAGATGCTTTTGATCCTGGCATGGGCATACTGGACGTAATAGACCGGATTGTCCAGCGTCTGCTGCTTGGCCAGGTCGATATCGAAGACCAGCTGGGAATCCGGTTTGCGCATGACGAAGAAGAAGCGGGTGGCGTCGCGCCCCACCTCGTCAATGAGGTCCCGCAGGGTGACGTAACTCCCGGCGCGCTTGGAGATCTTGACCTCCTCGCCGCCACGCACCACCGTCACCATCTGATGGAGAACATATTCCGGCCAATCTTGTGGTATCCCCGCATCAAGCGCCTGAAGGCCGGCTCGAACCCTGACCACCGTGCTGTGATGGTCGGCCCCCTGTTCATTGATGACCCTGATGAACCCCCGCTCCCACTTGTCCAGATGGTAGGCGACATCGGGGACGAAGTAGGTATAGTTCCCGTCCGCCTTACGCATCACCCGGTCTTTGTCGTCACCGAAATCGGTGCTTCGAAGCCAGAGAGCCCCATCCTGCTCATAAGTATGATTGTTCTCCACCAGTCGTTTGACTGCTTTTTCCACCCGACCGCTGGTATACAGCTCCGACTCCAGGGAGTAGACGTCGAATCCGACGTCGAAGGCGGTCAGGTCCTGGTCCTGTTCCCGACGGAGGGAGGCCACGGCGAATTCTCTGATGGCTTCCAGGTTTTCGGCATCCCCCAGAGCCGTGACGCGCCGATCGTCGGCATACACCGTCTCTCGGGCAAGATAGGAGCGGGCCACGTCCCGAATGTACTCCCCCTGGTAGCCATTGGCCGGCCAGCGAGGGTCGTCCGTCCGGATATGGAGACAGCGGGCCTGTACCGAAAGCGCCAAATTAGCTATCTGCGCCCCGGCGTCGTTGTAGTAAAATTCACGGGTCACATCCCAGCCGGTGGCTGCAAGGAGTCGGCAGAGGGTGTCGCCTATGGCGGCTCCACGGCCGTGGCCGATATGGAGCGGGCCTGTGGGATTGGCGCTGACAAACTCTACCTGTACTTTTTTCCCCCCTCCCACGGTGGAACGTCCGAAGGCCGCTCCTTCCGTTTCCACCGCGGCCAGGGTCTCCTGCCAGGCGCTGTTCTTTAGGAAAAAATTGATGAAGCCGGGTCCGGCAATCTCCACCCGTTCCAGGATGCCGATTCCTTGGGGAAGATGATCCACCAGCGTCAGGGCAACGGCGCGGGGGGATCTTTTCTGGGGGCGGGCCAGGGTCATGGCTGCGTTGGTGGCAAAATCACCGTGACCATCCTGGGACGGGACTTCAACCACAAAGGAAGGGATCTCCCCCGCCGTCAGAGAGTTGTCGGCCTGGCTGCACTCAATAGCCTCTTGGATGAGCCGGCGGAGCTGCTCCTTCATGAAGTACCCTCCTGGTTCTTCTTTGCGTCAGGCTCTTTCAGCGAAATGTCGCGACAGAAATCAGGGCAGTGAGCCCCGCGGTCGGCGACAGAGAACTTTTTTGCACAGTTTGCACGCCAGGCGCAGATGGCGCAGAATTGTGCGCCGCTTGAACTGTTCATACCGGGTATCTCCTGTCCGCCGGCGGCTGCGGGTTAGTGGTGAGAGGAACTGCGGAGAGGGGTGACGGCGAGTTTCTGTACCGCCGCGGCCTTGGTCGAAAACTGGTAGATGATTTCATTGGGGCGAACCAGTCCGAACTCTTTTCGCGCGATGCTTTCCAGGTACCTCCGGTCGGACTTTAGCGCCTCAATCTCCCGTTTAAGTTGCTCGTTTTCCGCCTTGATAAGTATGGCTTTTTTTTGGATATCTTCTTTTTCCCGGGACAGGTGATGGATCCGCAGGACCCCCCTCTCACCAAAAACGGTAAAAAAAAGGATGAAGAGTATAATGGCTCCCGGAATGATATAAAATCGTATACTCATCTGTCGGTTGGTTTTTTAGTCGATCAACTTGCCGATACTACGCAATCTGACCCGGAAATGTTCGTTGTCCCATGACCAGTATTTTATGAAAGCAAGGCCCTTAACCTTGTCCCCCTTGACGAAGCCCCAGAAGCGGCTGTCGTAGGAACGGTCACGGTTGTCTCCCATCATGAAGTAGGAGTCGGCGGGAACCTTCACCGGTCCCATGTTATCTCGCGGGTTCTGCTCTCTGGGGAAGAGATCCTTTTCCTTGTGTACTTCGTGGGGGTTCTCATAGGGAAGGCCATTTACGTAGACCTTCTTCTCCTTTACCTCCACGGTGTCGCCAGGAGTCCCGATTACCCGTTTTATGAAGTCTTTGCTGGCATCTTCAGGGTATTCAAAGACGATGACGTCTCCCCGTCGCGGATCGCGAATTTTGAAAAATTTCGAATCCACAAAGGGGATTTTCATCCCGTAGATGAATTTGTTCACGAGGATATGATCGCCGATGGCAAGCGTATCTTCCATGGAACCGGACGGGATCTTGAAAGCCTGGACTACCAGGGTCCGAATGATGAGCGCCAGGATAACGGCCACGATGATCGACTCGGCGTATTCCCGGGCGATATGTTTTTTCTTGGGCTGGTTGGGGGTGGCGGGGATCCCCGCAGTCGTCACTTTCTCTGCTGCCATAAAGCAAATCCTTAGGTTGAGGTCGAGGTTGAGGTTGACGCCTAGGTTGAGGCTGAGGTTATCTCGACCTCAGTCTCAACCTGTTTCTTAATCTTCCACTTTGAGAATCGCCAGGAACGCCTCCTGCGGCAGTTCCACGTTCCCTACGTTCTTCATCCGTTTTTTTCCTTCCTTCTGCTTTTCCAAAAGTTTTCGTTTTCGGGAGATGTCGCCGCCGTAGCACTTGGCAAGGACGTCCTTTCGGAGCGCCTTTACCGTCTCCCGGGCGATGACCTTGGCGCCGATGGCCGCCTGGATGGCCACCTCAAACATCTGGCGGGGGATTAGTTCCTTCATCTTTGCAGCCAGTTCCCGCCCCCGGTAGTAAGCTTTGTCCCGGTGGATGATGAGGGAAAGCGCGTCCACGCTCTCGCCGTTGATGAGGATGTCCAGTCGGATCAGGTCACTGCGGCGGTAGTCCAGGTGGTCGTAATCCAGCGAGGCATACCCCTTGGTGAGTGACTTCAGCCGGTCGTAAAAATCCAGCACCACCTCGTTGAGGGGGAGTTCATAGACGACCATGACCCGGGCGGGGGTAAGGTACTTGATCTCCCGTTGGGATCCCCGTTTTTCCTCGCAGAGGGCCAGGACCCCTCCCACGAACTCGTTGGGGACATGAATGGAGGCGAGGATGAAAGGCTCCTCCACAAAGTCGATGACCCCCGGTGAGGGAAGCTGGGTGGCGCTCTCGATGGTAAAAAGCTCGCCGCTGGTCTTGTGAACCCTGTAGACAACCGTGGGGGCGGTGGTGATGAGATCCAGATTGAACTCACGCTCCAACCGTTCCTGGATGATCTCCATGTGAAGGAGTCCCAGAAAACCGCAGCGGAAGCCGAACCCCAGAGCCAGGGAGGTTTCCGGTTCGTAGGAGAAGGAGTAGTCGTTGAGCTTTAGTTTGGCCAGTGCGTCGCGGAGTTGTTCGTACTGGGCCGTGTCGATGGGGTAGAGCCCGGAGAAGACCATGGGCTTTACTTCCTTGAAACCTTCCAGCGCTGCCGGGCACGGTTTATGGTAGAGGGTGACGGTGTCGCCGATCTTGGCGTCCGCCACATCCTTGATCCCGGCGATGACGAAGCCGACTTCACCGGCGGAGAGTTCGGGACGCTCCACCATGACCGGGGCAAAGACCCCCACCTTTAGCGCCTCATAGCTCTTCTTGTTGGACATGAGGAGAATCTTGTCCCCTTTTTTCAGGACTCCGTCGATGATTCGGACCAGGATAACGACCCCTTGGTACTGGT
The DNA here is from genome assembly GCA_903929485.1 of uncultured Desulfuromonadales bacterium. Taxonomy (GTDB): domain Bacteria; phylum Desulfobacterota; class Desulfuromonadia; order Geobacterales; family CAIOGM01; genus CAIOGM01. Next base: position 62,345 of record CAIYUY010000026.1, on the reverse strand, counting down.
CATACCACGAGTCGAAGAGGAGCGCCTTCAGCGGTTTGGCCGGGTCTCCCACGGGGTGGGGAATCTTCCTGACAATCTGCTCCAGGATCTCCCTGATGCCGATCCCGCTCTTGGCCGAGGCCAGGACCGCGTCGTGGGCGTCGATGCCGATGATCTCTTCGATCTCTTGCCGGACTCGCTCCGGTTCGGCGGCGGGGAGGTCGATCTTGTTGAGGACCGGGAAAACTTCAAGGTTTATGTCCAGAGCCAGATAGACGTTGGCCAGGGTCTGGGCCTCCACCCCTTGAGATGCATCCACCACCAAAAGACCCCCTTCACAGGCGGAGAGCGACCGGGAGACCTCGTAGGTGAAGTCCACATGGCCGGGGGTGTCGATGAGGTTGAGAATATAGGTGTGGCCGTTGTCGGCCAGATAGTTCAGCCTGACCGTCTGGGCCTTGATGGTGATTCCCCGTTCCCGTTCAAGATCCATCTTGTCGAGAAACTGGTCTTTGCTTTCCCGGTCGGAGACGGCGCCGGTGTACTCCATGAGTCGGTCCGCCAGGGTGGACTTGCCATGGTCGATATGAGCGATGATGGAGAAATTACGAATGCTCTGAATGTGCGATACCGCCATGTCCGCCTTGTCTTGCTGGAGATTAATCGATGAATAATAGTCGAATTAAGCCGTATTGTAAAGAAATTTCGGGGCAGAGCAGCGGGAAGCGTGACAAAACGTCTTTGTCATGGTAGACAAGGGAAGTGATGAACTGCATGACTATTTTGGAAAAAATATGTCGATGGGGAAATTATAAGTATTCAGGAGCGGCGTCGCATGGAGAAAAATTACAAGGAGTGGATCATCGGCTTGGCTCTTTCCGCGCTTGCGCTGATGGTCTATGCAAACACTCTGGTAAACGGCTTTGTCCAGGACGATTCCTACATCATCCTCAAGAACCGGGCATTTCACGACGGCATTCTTTCTCTTTTTCGGGCAATCGACACGGATCCCACCCAGCTTCTTCCTTTTTACCGCCCTCTTACCTATATGACCTTTTTCGTTGAGAAAAAAGCGCATGGCTTCGATCCGTTGTTCATGCACGGATGCAATGTCATTCTGCATGCCGCGAATGTGTTTCTTGTTTACCTGCTCGGTTTATCTGTTTTGAAGGGACGGAGAGCGGCGCTTCTTGCCGGCGCCCTCTTTGCGGTTCATCCCATAAATGCCGAGAGCGTTAATTATCTCTCCGGCGGACGTAATACCATGCTGGCATGCTTTTTCGTGCTTGCGGCATTTCTGCTGCATCAGCGAAGCATCATCACTAACCGTTTTATCCTCTGTATTGCCGGCGCGCTCCTTTTCCTTGCTGCTCTCTTTTCCAAGGAGATGGCGCTGATGCTCCTGCCTGTTCTTCTGGGGCTGGAGCTGCGAAATTCCTGGAAAGGAGGGGTTGAGGCACGGACAAAGGCCGCGGTGAGGATGGCCCCTTACCTGCCGGCAGCCGGAGTATACCTTGTCATGCGATGGCAGACGCTTTCCGCCGCCGGTATTCAGAAAAGTATCATACCGGGCTTCGGCATGCAGAAGCTGGCCACGCTGTACAGTATCCCGAACTTCGGCGAACGGATGCAAAATAATCTGTTTATCTTACCCAAGTATCTGCTGACGATCATCTGGCCGGCATCCCTCTCGCCACGGTACGCCATGCCGGGAGATCTTCCCTTGAGGGGGGTACTGTTGGCGATTACCTGGGGCTGCATTGTCGCGGTCGCGGCATGGATTGTCCTGCGTCGGGAAAACCGGGCCGAGCGTTTCGGTCTCATCTGGGGCGTCGCCTTCTGGCTGCCCATAAGCGGCGTGGTCTATTTCTCCAACATAGTCATGGCGGATCGTTACCTCTACCTGCCTGCCATAGGGATATGGATAGCGGTTGCCGGCCAGTTTGATAAAGTGATCCGCTCCCGGAGCAGAATGGTTGGTTCCGCCGTTGCAGTCGGCGCAGTGCTCATACTCATACTGTCGGCAGGTATGACTCTGAAGCGAAATTGTGACTGGAAGGACGAGAGAGCCCTGTTTACGAAGATGACCGATCTGTATCCTGATAACGCTTACGGCTACTATTATCTGGGCGCCGCCTACCTCATCCCGCCTGATATGGCGGACCCCCAACGCGCGGAGAAGTATCTTGAACGCGCGTTGGCCTTGGACGATTCATTGCCATCGGTCCACACCCTGCTGGGATACATACGGCTGCAATCAGGAAACTTCGAGAGTGCGGCTCAGCTCTTGACCGAAGCGTTGAGGCGTAATCCCGCGGACGGCGAGGCCCGAATTAATCGTGGCACCACCTACGAAAACATGGGGAGGTATCAGGATGCCTTGAAGGATTATGAATTTGCCCTTAGTACTGCTGACGATGAGTATCTTCCGGGATCCCGTGAATATGCGGCGCGGAAAGTAAAGGAACTCAGAAGGTAAAACATACGACTTACAGTTTGCAGTGCGGCTGGTTTTTTTGATGATTTACGGGACACCGCACCAATTATCCTGTCAAGGGGGGAAGGAATCAAGTATGCTGTGCCGAAACTGCCGACCTTTAGATCCTCTCGGCACACGGAGTCCCATGGCTGTTTTTTCGCTTTCCACGCAACTTCCCCGCTTGCTCCAGTCATCACCCTCATTGATTCCCGTGTTGAAGCTCTTCCTGCTTCCCGTGGGGGGCGGAATTCCCGCCGGTGTTTTGCTTGCTCGCGCCCAAGGGTTGACATGGCCGGTCATCGGCGGTCTCTATTTGGTCTCCGATCTTGTCCTGGCCCTCGCCTTTGAACCGATCCTTAGGTTTCTGGCGGCGTTGGGGGGGAGTGTCCCCTTTCTCGCTCGTCTCACAATTGCCTTAAAGGGGGTAACGGCTCGCAGCGTGTCGCATTTCGGCGGTACCGGCGCGGGACCCCTTACGCTGGTCATGATTGCCTTTGGCGTGGACCCGATGACGGGGCGGGCCACGGCGCTGGCCGCGGGCCACGGATTCATCGCCGGCTGGGCCTTTGCCCTGGCCGGAGACATGCTTTATTTTGCTGTCATCGCACTGGCGACGTTGCGCCTGAACTCGTACTTTCGAGATCCGAACAGCACCATGCTGGTGGTTCTGGGGATGATGTTCGTCGTCCCTTTACTGGTGCGCTCTTTTCGATCCGTAATATTGACACGGCAACGATGCTAGGTCATGCATTCGTTCCATCCTTAAAATTGACACGGCAACGATGCTAGGTCATGCATTCGTTCCATCCTTGCCTGACTCATAAGATATGATTTTCTCATCAGCAGACTGCATTATTGCTTGACAAACGGACCCCCGTGACGCTACTTTTCCAGCGTACGAAAGTTTTGTTCGAAGCCGTGACGCCGATACCCGCAAGGCGGCAAACTGCTGCATGATACCGGCATGGTCCGCCGGGCAATTTACTTTTTTCAGGGAACGATAATGGTCATGAACGGACAGGATACGAGACCGGATGAAGTAAAGAGCGAGCGCCGCCGCATAAAAAAACATCGCTCGGAAGGGATGAAGAGATTCGTCCGGATGACTCGTGATAAACAAAAGATATTCACCGCGCTCTTTTACCTTTTTCTCTGCGCCATGTTTGTTCTCGCCGGGTATACGTTCCTTTTTACTCCGGGCAGTTTCAGCGGCGATTGATTTTCCCTGCACCACCGCCGAGCGGTTATGTCTTAAGCCTCCGAGAAATCAGGGGCTTTTTTCTTTTCTCCGGATATGTCGGCTGACGTTCCCGGCGGTTTTATTTGATGAACCCTCAACGGATAACATGGCTAACCGTGTTGATTTATGAGTGATTATCGGTGTATTCTCCAGGCAAAAAACATGATGATAGTCGATACTTTTTTTTGGGGGTAAATTGTGTCCATAACGTGGCAGACCAGTTTGTTCACAGGGATAGAAGTCGTGGACGAACAACACAAGCAAATATTCGTAAAATTTGACAATTTTTTCGAAGCGTGCGATCACGGCGCGGCCACCCAGGATCTTGAGTGTCTGTTGGACTATCTTAAGCAGTACACGCAGGTGCATTTTCATGATGAAGAGGATTACATGGCAGGCGCTCTGTATCCTGATTTCGGCCGCCACAGGGAATTACACCGCAAATTCATAAGGGATCTGTCGCTGCTGGACAAAGAGATCGTAGCGTTGGGGGAGGTAAGTCCATCGCATATCATGGCCACCAAGCGGCTGTTGATCCGCTGGTTCATACAACATATCCGTCTTGAAGACAGAAATTTCGCCGCGTTTATCTCTGCGCAAAATTTTGAAAAATAATTATTTTTGCTGAAATGATGACCGGTTGTCGGTTTTTGGTCATGAACGTAGTCCTATATCCGGGGGTGGTTAATGACGGGTCGAATGAGAATCAAACAGATTCTGGCGCAGGGGAGGGGAGGGGAAGAGTATGCTGTTTCCGGTTGGGTCCGTTCGGTGCGGGCCGGCAAGGGGGTGGCGTTCATCGTTCTCAATGATGGCTCTTGTCTCGGAGGTATTCAGATTGTGGTGGATTCTCTCCTCCCCTCTTTCCCGCAGATCGTCCGACTGGGAACCGGGAGTTCCCTTGCGGTAGCCGGGACACTGGTGGAGTCCCCCGCAACCGGACAGCGGTTTGAGCTTGCAGCCGCGTCAGTGACGATCTACCAGGACGCCGCTTTGGATTATCCTCTGCAGAAGAAGCGCCACAGTTTCGAGTATCTCCGGACCATCGCCCATCTACGGCCACGGACCAATACCTTTGGGGCGCTCTTCAGGGTTCGTTCGTTCCTCGCCCAAGCGATTCATCAGTTCTTTGCCGAGCGGGACTTTCTCTGTGTCCATACTCCCATCATCACCGCTAATGACTGCGAAGGGGCCGGAGAACTGTTCCGCGTCACCACCCTGGATTTGGCTGCTCCGCCGCGGATCAAGGGGGAGGTTGATTTCTCCGCGGATTTCTTCAGCCGCTCCACCGGGCTCACGGTGAGCGGCCAGCTTGAAGGGGAACTCTTTGCCCTGGCCTTTAGCGATATCTATACCTTCGGTCCGACCTTCCGGGCTGAAAATTCCAACACCTCCCGTCACGCCGCCGAGTTCTGGATGATCGAGCCGGAGATGGCCTTCGCCGATCTGGCCGCCGATGCCGCTCTTGCCGAGGAGTTTTTCCGTTACCTCTGCCGCCGGGTGCTGGATGAGTGTGGGGAGGACATGGAGTTTTTTAATTCCCATATGGATACCGGTCTCATCCAGCGGATCCGAAAGGTTGCCGACAGTACGTTTCAGGTCATGGAGTACGGTGAGGCCATCGTCCAACTCCGGAGGGCGAAGGTTCCCTTCGTCTATCCGGTGGCGTGGGGAGTCGATCTCCAGACCGAACACGAACGCTACCTTACGGAACAGGTGGCCGACGGTCCGCTCTTTGTCATCAACTACCCCAGGGAGATCAAGGCGTTTTACATGCGGGGCAATGATGATGGCCGGACCGTCGCGGCGATGGATCTCCTTGTCCCCAAGGTGGGGGAGATTATCGGAGGCAGTCAGCGGGAGGAGAGGTCGGACCTTCTGCGGCAACGGATGGCCGAGATGGGAATTTCCGAGGAAGGGCTTTGGTGGTATCTGGATTCCCGCAGGTGGGGCTCCTGCCCCCATGCGGGGTTCGGTCTCGGTTTTGAACGGCTCATCATGTACCTCACCGGGATGGAGAACATTCGTGACGTCATCCCTTTTCCCCGGACTCCGCGTCACGCCGAGTTCTGAAACGAAGAGAGTTCCAATCAAGTACCCGCGGTGAGATGAACTCTCTTTGTTTGCCGGTAACGGGATCCCGGAAGCTGATTTTCTTGGCGAGAAGCTGAAGCGGGTGGTGATAATCATCGGATGATTCAGGCCGCAGTTCCGGATACAGCCTGTCGTTGGCTATCCCGAACCCCAGACCGCTGAGATGAAGGCGGAGTTGGTGGGTCTTGCCGGTGAGCGGGTGGAGCTCAAAGCGGGCAACTCCCCCCCGCACCTCCTCCAGGGTGATTATTGAACGGGCATTGGTTGCTCCGGGAGCGCTTTTCATCCTGAACCAGGGCTCCCCCTGTACGATCCTGTCCTCCGGTTCCCACCTGGTTCTACCGAGAGGAGGGACGGCATGGGATAGCGCCTGGTATGTCTTATCCACTTCGCCCTTCCGGAAGAGCTCACTGTAGTCGTTCCGGTTGCGTCGATTGACGGAAAAGAGGACGATTCCGGCAGTTTCCCTATCGATTCTGTGGAGAGGCGTCAGATCGTCGTTGCCCGTCCGGATGCGCAACCGATTCAGCAGACACTCGTTGACATACCTTCCGCCCGGAATAACGGGAAGAAACGGTGGCTTGCAGGCGACCAGGAGCTCTTCATCCTGGAAAAGTATGGTTTCGGTGAAGGGGATCTCCGATTCTTGGGCTACCTCCCGGAAATACCGGATCCGCCTCCCCGGCGCATAACCGGAGTCCGGCTGGAGGGGGTGGTTCGCCTCGTCAAGCAGCTTCCCTTGGATAATGCGTTGCTCCCAGATCCGGCGGGGAATGGAGGGAAACCGGGCGCAGAGAAAATCCATGAGAGATGGATACGGCTGTTTCGCTTCCGGCATGGTAACGATGGAAGAGTAACGGGATATTCCCATACTGATGCGCTCCGGGGCGGTTTCGTTGTGAGTTCTTCGCTGGTTATGGTGAAAGATCGGTAACAATAGTGATTGTTTCGTGCTAGTATACCCGGAAAAATATAAAAAGGGGACTCTCTTGACGGCGCCGTTTTGGCGGCTTATCCTCGAGATTTTTCCTGAAAGCGAGTTCTCATGCCTTCTTTATCCTGTCGTCTCTTTGCAGTCATACTGCTGGCAACCGCCTCTTTGGCCTTCGGAGCGCCTGTTTCCCTCAATTCCTCTCCCGAACAGAACCAGTCCGCCATGGCGGATTCCGAACATTCCGAGGGATCGGGGGACGGTTTTCAACGAACGGTTCAGGCATTCGAGGCGCGAGTGAACAAGGCGCGCGGGCTTATTGAGTTCCTGCAAAAAACCAATGTGGAGGCTAAATCCCGTATCCCCGACAACCCGGCGAAGGTACAGGCCTATTTTCTCATGAAATTGGGTGAGGTGTATCCCGGTTCGACCTATGACGGCAACAAGGGGAAGCTTCTCTTTCAGCAGAATTTAGCGGCTACGTTCAACAACACCATGAATGTGGAGAGTATCACCGAGCTGGGGGAGGTTTCGGCGACGTACCTGCTCCACCCGACCGAGATAATCATCACGTTCGGGACAAATTCCGTTACCGCCATCATCGACTGCGCCAACCCGTCCCGATCGAGATTTACCGCGGTCACCATCCCGGCCATGAGGGTTGACGCGGAGAAGATTCTCTCCATTGCCGGGTATAAAAGGGTAACGGGCGATTCGGTGGAAAGCTCCATTATTAATGATGCCTACCAACTCCTGAGTCAGACCAATGCCCTCCGGATGGATTATTTCGCCGCTGATATCATGCGTTCCGGAAAATTGCAGAAAAAAGCCCTGAGTATTGCCGCCGGCGGCTATTTTGAACGTCATCCCCAGGAATATCAGAAGGGGGTGGAAGCGGCGTCTTCTACCTCCAAGGTGACGGACGGAACCGAGCGTCTGACCTTGAGTAAAGGCGCCCGTTTTTTGGGAATACTATTTCTCATGGTCCTCCTTTCCTATGGTTTTTTCAGGGGTGCTCGCCGGATCATAACTTCTCTTCAGATGATTTTTCAGGACGACTCTTCTCGCAAGTATGCCAAGCGGTACCGATCCCTCTCTCTCATGGTGGTGCAGGCATTGCGGCAGGTGGGGCGATCACTTTGGGGACGCAATTTCCCCTGGTCCCGGAAGTTTTATGTCATGAGGCGAAGTGACCGCTGGGTGCTCAGTGACGGCAAAATCGATCGCTATGACCTGTATTCACACCCGGACAACCTCCTGGAAGTATGCCTGAGGAATGATAACTTTAAAATACGGATTACCCGGCTCGGGGGAAACAACGTGGATATGGCGGTTACCAGTCGCGGCTATTCCAAGCAGGAACTCATGGCGCTGCTCCGGGAGCTTACTCGAGCCTTTAGCCGGGAGGAAACATTTTTGCCTGACCCCCCGGCGCCACCTGCCGGAGAGGGAACCAAGAGCATTTGACAAATAGCCGGCCAATTTACTTGTCAAACAATACCGCCTATGGTAATTATTACTCGGTTTACCCAAGTTCCCTGAACCGGGCCGCTCTGTCGGCCTGGCCTTTCCTTTACGGGGGTTTATTTTGAATCAATTTTACAAAAACCTGGCGCTCTGGCTTGTCATCAGTCTGATGATGATCCTCCTTTTCAACCTCTTCAACAAACCTCATCCTACCCAGGAAAAGGTGAACTACAGCGATTTCATCATCGCGGTGGATGCGGGTAAAGTCTCCTCGGTGATCATCCAGGGAAGCGACATTATCGGCAAGTACAGTGACGGCAAGGATTTCCGGAGCTACAAGCCTGCCGACACCAACATCGTTCAGAAGCTTCAGGATAAAAAAGTCTCCATCTCGGCGCGACCCGAAGAAGAGCATGTCTCCTGGTTCTCTATCTTCATCTCCTGGTTTCCACTGATCCTTCTGGTGGGGGTCTGGATCTTTTTCATGCGGCAGATGCAGGCCGGCGGCGGCAAAGCCATGTCCTTCGGCAAAAGCCGCGCCAAGCTTCTCACCGAGGCTCAAGGGAAGATCACCTTTGAGGATGTGGCCGGGATCGAAGAGGCCAAGGAAGAGCTTGAGGAGATCATTCAATTCCTCAAGGAACCGAAAAAGTTTACAAAACTTGGAGGCAGGATACCCAAGGGGGTGCTTCTCATGGGCCCTCCGGGGACCGGTAAGACTCTGCTGGCCAGGGCCGTCGCCGGAGAGGCCGGAGTTCCTTTTTTCTCCATATCCGGTTCGGATTTCGTGGAGATGTTTGTTGGTGTCGGCGCCAGCCGGGTGCGTGACCTTTTTGTTCAAGGGAAGAAAAATGCTCCCTGTATCATCTTTATCGATGAAATCGATGCGGTGGGGCGTCATCGGGGTGCGGGTCTCGGTGGGGGGCATGATGAACGGGAACAGACTCTCAACCAGCTCCTGGTGGAGATGGACGGCTTCGAGTCCAATGAAGGGGTTATCCTCATCGCCGCCACCAACCGTCCCGATGTTCTCGACCCGGCGCTCCTGCGCCCCGGTCGTTTTGACCGGCAGGTGGTGGTTCCTCGTCCCGATGTGAAGGGACGGGCGGCGATCCTCAAGGTTCACAGTAAGAAGACTCCGTTGGCCGAGGATGTGGATCTGGAGGTTATCGCCCGGGGGACCCCCGGTTTCTCCGGGGCCGACCTGGCCAATGTGGTGAATGAGGCGGCGCTTCTGGCTGCCCGCAAGGATAAGAGCGTCATCGATATGGTGGATATTGATAACGCCAAGGATAAAGTTCTCATGGGGGTCGAGCGCCGGAGCATGGTGATCTCCGAGGAAGAAAAAAATAACACCGCCTATCACGAGGCCGGCCATACTCTCGTGGCCAAGTTCATCCCCGGCACCGATCCGGTTCACAAGGTTTCCATTATCCCACGGGGGAGAGCCCTGGGGGTCACCATGCAACTCCCCATCGAGGATAAACATAGTTACTGCCGTGAGTCCCTCATGAACAGGATTGCAGTTCTTATGGGTGGGCGGGCCGCCGAAGAGCTGATCTTTCATACCATGACAACCGGCGCCGGCAACGACATCGAACGGGCCACGGATATGGCTCGCAAGATGGTTTGCGAATGGGGGATGAGCACCAAGATGGGGCCGGTAACTTTCGGCAAGAAAGACGAGCAGATCTTTTTGGGACGAGACATCGCTTCTTCCAAGAACTACAGCGAAGCTACCGCGGTGGAGATCGATAGCGAGATCCGGCAGATCGTGGAAGAGAATTACCGCCAGGCATTCCAGCTTCTCAGCGACAATATCGACAGCCTCCACCGACTGTCGAAGGTGCTCATGGAGAAGGAGACCATGACCGGCGCCGAGGTTGATGTTCTCATTGCCGGGGTCAAGTCCGAGGCCATGATGATTGATGGAGTTGAACCGGTATAAGTTATGGAGGCGGCGTCATCTTCCCACCTCTGGCGGACGAGCCGACGGACCCTGGATTTGTCGGGGAGGCCCCTGATCATGGGGATACTTAATGTGACTCCCGACTCCTTCTCCGACGGGGCTCTCCGGATGGAGCCGGGGCAGGCCGTTTCCCATGCCCTCTCCATGGTGGAAGCCGGGGCCGATATTATCGATCTGGGAGGGGAGAGCACCAGGCCCGGTTCAGTGGGCGTTTCGGAGGATGAGGAACTCCGCCGGGTCATGCCGGTGGTTGAACGACTTATGCCTCTTCTGAACATCCCTCTTTCCCTTGATACCACCAAATCCGGAGTCGCGGCCCGCGCCCTTGCCGCCGGCGTCGAGATCATTAATGATATAAGCGGCCTTGTCTTTGATGGTGAGATGGCTGGAGTTGTGTCTGATTTTAACGCCGGTCTGGTACTCATGCATACCCGGGGGCGTCCCGCGACCATGCAGCATGATACCTTCTATGGTGCGCTGGTGACCGAGGTCTGTTCCGGGCTTGCCTCGTCGCTAAAGCAGGCACTTCGCGCGGGAATCACCGCGGAGCAGATCGTGCTGGATCCGGGAATCGGTTTCGGCAAGGAGCGTGCGGGGAACCTGGAACTGCTCCGTCGCCTGCATGAACTCCTTGGTCTGGGGAGACCGCTCCTGATTGGTAGTTCCCGCAAAGGGCTCACCGCTACGGCGGCCGGTCGGACCGTGGGGAGCAGGCTCTTCACGACTGCCGCCACAATTGCTCTGGCTGTCGCCAACGGCGCCAGGGTGCTTCGTGTTCATGACGTAGCCGCCATGCGTGATGTCGCTGATATGGCGTGGGAGATTGCCGGCTGACCCGCCGGATGCCGTTCGGGAGGGATCGTCATGTCATAGCAAACAGGGGGAGGGATGGGCGCGATTCTGGATACCTTCCGGTTGATTGACCTGCTTGATATCGTACTGGTCGCACTGTTCATCCACCGGGCTAGTTCCCTCCTGAGAAGCCCCTTGGCCCTGCGCCTCCTGCTTGCGTTGAATGCCGTTTTCCTCCTTGCCGTCATCTCCCGTCTATCCGGTCTCTCTACCCTGCAGTGGCTTCTGAACTCTCTTCTTGGTTCCGGGGTTGTCATTGTAGTAGTTATCTTCCATACCGATATCCGTCGGGCGATCCTCACCTATGGGAGGGTGCTTGCCTCAACGCCGCAGCAGAGCAGTGATGTCGCCGAAGTCGTGGATGCCGTCATCGCCGCGGCCACATCCCTGGCTGCTCGCAACATCGGCTCTCTCATTGTCCTGGAGCGGCAGATGGGGCTCGATCCATTCATCGAGGTCGGAACAGAGATCGACGCCAAGGTCACCAGTGAACTATTGACCTCCATTTTTCTGCCGTATTCTCCCATTCATGACGGCGCCGTTATTATCAAGAGGGGAAAGCTTACGCTGGCGGGCTGTTTTCTCCCCCTGACAAGGAATCCCGGGGTCAGCAAAAACCTGGGAACCCGACATCGGGCGGCTATCGGCCTTACCGAGTTGGTGGACGCTCTGGTGGTGGTGGTTTCCGAGGAGACCGGCACGATTTCGCTGGCGGTTGGGGGGAGGATTACCGGTGACATCGACCTGGGGGAGTTAAGGAAGTTTCTGGTCCGTTCCCTGGGACCGTCTCCGGAGCGAGGCGGCCATGTCTGAGCGTACCGCCACCTCCCCCGCCGTCAAGCTCCTTTCGGTGCTTCTCGCTTTGATATTCTGGCTCTTTGCCACCTGGGAGCGTCCACTCCAGCGGACGATTTCCGTGCCGGTGAGGGTGGTCAACGGAGCAGCGGGGATGACCCCATCGGGCGTACCCCCTTTCGTGCAGGTTGTTATTTCCGGCCCGCGGTTGATCGTCGCCCTGCTAAGGTCGGATGATCTGGTCATTGATCTCGATCTTTCCGGAGCAGGCGAAGGGGTTACGCTGTTTCCCGGCGTTGAGCAGCGACTCGCCTTACCGAAGGATCTTAAGGTTGTGAGGATTTATCCCGCCAGGATGGAGGTCCGGTTGTCCAAGTCGGAGCGGTAATCCCGGTGAAAGTAATCAGAGCGGAAAAAAGTCGTATTACACGCATTTACTCAGAGTTAACTTGAGGAACGGATTAATCTAACGGGAGATCGATGTTATGAAAAAACTGTTCGGTACTGATGGCGTGCGCGGTGTCGCCAACGTGCATCCCATGACCACCGAGATGGCCATGCAGATTGGCAGAGCCGCGGCTTATGTTTTCAAGGGGAGCACTCGTCGGCACCGGATAGTCATCGGCAAGGATACTCGACTCTCCGGCTATATGATCGAAAATGCCCTCTCCGCCGGAATCTGTTCCATGGGGGTTGACGTGCTTCTCGTGGGGCCGCTACCCACGCCGGGGATCGCCTACATCACCGCCTCCATGCGGGCCGATGCCGGGGTGGTAATCTCCGCCTCCCATAATCCCTTTCAGGATAATGGCATCAAGTTTTTTTTCAATGATGGTTTCAAGCTTCCCGACGACGTGGAGATGAAGATCGAGGAGCTCATCGAATCGGGGCGGATCGATTCCCTCCGCCCCATCGCCACCGAGGTTGGGCGCGCCGCCCGCATCGATGACGCCAAGGGGCGTTATATCGTCTTTCTTAAAAGCACCTTTCCCAAGGAGTTCGACCTGACCGGGCTCCGGATCGTGGTGGACTGCGCCAACGGCGCCGCCTACAAGGTGGCCCCGGCGGTGTTGCGGGAACTGGGGGCGGAGGTCATCGCCGTGGGGGTAGAACCGGACGGCACCAACATCAACGCCGGCTGCGGTTCGCTTTATCCCCAGGTTGTCCGGGACAAGGTGCGGGAACTGCGGGCCGATATCGGCATTGCCCTGGATGGTGATGCCGACCGCGTCATCGTCTGCGATGAATTCGGTAAAGAGGTGGATGGTGATCACATCATGGCCATCTGCGCACTTGACATGCTCAAGTATAATCAGCTTAATAAAAATACCCTGGTGGCGACGGTCATGAGCAACATGGGGTTGGACATTGCCCTGCGCAACGCCGGCGGCTGCGTCATCAAGACTGCGGTGGGGGACCGTTACGTGGTGGAGGAAATGCGCAGGGGAGGATATAATCTTGGCGGAGAGCAGTCGGGACATATGATCTTTTTGGACCACAACACTACCGGTGACGGGACCCTATCGGCCCTGCAGCTCCTGGCGGTCATGCGTCGCAGCGGCAAGCCCCTTTCCCAATTGGCCAAATGCATGGTGGCGCTCCCCCAGGTGCTTCTCAATGTTCGGGTTTCCGAGCGAAGGGATATCATGTCCATACCGGAGATCGAGCAACGGGTTCGCGAGGTGGAAGCTCTTTTGGGCGATGAGGGACGGATTCTTATCCGCTACTCCGGAACCGAGCCGCTCCTGCGGGTCATGATTGAAGGGAAGGATACACAAGAGATCACAACCTGGGCCCGGGAGATCATCGATCTGGTTGATCGGCATCTGGGCGAGAGAGGTCACTGATGGCTAATCTGGGGGTGAACATCGACCATGTGGCCACACTCCGGCAGGCCCGGGGGGGAGCGGAGCCCGACCCTGTGGCGGCGGCGGTATTGGCTGAACTGGGGGGGGCTGACGGCATCACCATTCACCTTCGCGAGGATCGGAGGCACATACAGGATCGGGATCTGCGCCTGCTCCGCCAGACGGTGAAAACAAAACTCAACCTGGAGATGGCCGCCACCGATGAGATGATCAGGATAGCCCTGGAAATCAAGCCGGAGATCTGCACGCTGGTTCCGGAAAAACGCCAGGAATTGACCACCGAAGGGGGGCTGGACGTTCGGTTCAATCTGGATGTCATCACCGATGCGGTTGATCGCCTACAGGATGGCGGGATCATCGTCAGTCTTTTTCTGGATCCGGATCCGGACCAGATTAAGGCGGCCAACAAGGCCGACGCCAACTGTATCGAAATCCACACCGGTGCTTTTGCCGAAGCCCGTGGGTTGCAGGAGCAGGAGCAGGAACTGCTGAAAATCGGTAATGCCGTGAGGCTGGCCAAGAAACTGGGGATGGGGGTGAACGCCGGCCACGGGCTGACGTACACCAACATTAAGAAGGTGGCGGCCATCGGCGGCATCGAGGAGTATAATATCGGCCATGCCATCATCTCCCGGGCCGTGCTGGTGGGATTGGAACGGGCGGTGCGGGAGATGGTGGAGTTGATAAAGTACGCGTAGGTGAGAGGGATATTGCCATGATTATCGTCATCCTTGCCGGCGGCTCCGGCACCCGGTTCTGGCCGCTTTCCAGGCTCCGTCATCCCAAACAGCTCATGTCGGTGCTGGGGGGGAAGTCCATGCTTCAGCGGACCGTGGAGCGTGTGCTCCCCCTTGCTCCGGAGCGGATACTGGTCCTCACCAACCGGCTGCAGGCCGAGGAGAGCGCCGCCCAGCTGGCCTACATAACTCAAGTTCCCGTGGAAGTCATTGCCGAGCCGGTGGGGCGCAATACCGCCCCGGCGGTGGGGCTGGCGGCCCGGTTGGCCCTCTCTCCGGACACGGTTCTGGCTGTCCTCCCGGCGGATCATGTCATCCCCGACCAAGAGGAATTCTGCGCACTCCTCCGGCGCGGCGCGGTTACGGCAGGTGAGGGGAAGCTTGTGACTCTCGGTCTCGTCCCCACCCGACCCGAAACGGGGTTCGGCTATATCCAGGTTCCTGTCGGTTCAGCCGGTCCCGGGCCTTTTCCCGTCTCGCGATTCGTGGAAAAGCCCGACGTCAAGCGGGCCGAACAGTTCATGGCCGCCGGTAATTTTTACTGGAATAGCGGGATGTTCCTCTGGCGAGCCGATGTCATTCTGGACGAACTGAGCCGGCATATGCCCGAACTCCATGGCGCTCTTGCCGCCATGGACGTTCAGGACGGTCGGGTGACCCAAGAGACGTTGGAGGTATTCTACTCCGGGGTGAAGGGTGAATCCATCGACGTGGGGGTCATGGAGAAGTCGGCTCGGGTGTCCATGATTCCGGCCTCCTTCGGCTGGAGCGACGTGGGGAGCTGGAGCGCGCTCCCCGAGGTGCTTGAGGGGGACGGCAACGGCAATATATTCATCAATGCCTCCGGGATGGTTGCCACCGATGCTCAGGGGTGTCTCGCCTATGGCGGCGGCAAGCTGGTGGCTCTCCTGGGGGTGAAGGATCTTATCGTTGTGGAGACCTCCGACGCTCTGCTGGTCTGTCCCCGTGACCGGGCGCAGGAGGTCAAGGGGATCGTGGCGGAACTGGAAATGCGCGGTCTCAAGGAGTATCTTTAGGGTTTAATAAAGGTGGATTACCTATGTTTGGATTCTCTCCCGCCGACTGGATTTTTGCCGTCTTCATCATGTTTGTGGTCTTTGGTTGTGTCGCGGCCAGCGACATGAGAAAAAAGAAGTGACGGCGCCGTATCTCCGGCGTTTGCTGCTCTCCTGGAGGAGAATGAATGTCGTTTCGGCTGTTCCATAAGGGAAGTAAAGCTCCCGGTACGACTGTGCCTGCTGTTAATCTCACGGAAACCCGTGGCGTCGGCATCAGGATACAATCGCTGAACAAGCAGTTCGGGTCGAATCATGTCCTGAAGGAGCTCAATCTGGAAATTCGCGCCGGGGAGACGTTTTCCATCATCGGCCCCTCGGGGACCGGGAAGAGTGTCCTGCTGAAGCTCATAGTCAGGCTGGATGCTCCCGACAGCGGACAGATTTATGTGGACGACCGACCTCTGTTTGACGCGGACGGAGCGGTGGCCCATGCGGAGTGGTTCCGTTGCAGCATGGTCTTTCAGTCGTCTGCCCTGTTCAACTCCCTCACCGTGGGAGAGAATGTGGGGCTCTGGCTCCGGGACAAGCGGATCTGCCGGGAAGAGGAGATCAGGCGGATAGTCGCCCAAAAGCTGGCTTTGGTGGGACTGGAAGGGAAGGAAGGGCTGAAGAGCTCGGAACTTTCCGGCGGTATGAAAAAACGGGTGGCCATTGCCCGATCCCTGGCCATGAATCCCGACCTGATCCTCTATGATGAACCGACAGCGGAGCTTGATCCGGTTAACGCCGATGAACTGGCCAACACCATCATCGCTTTGCGTCGGATATCCAAAAATACCACGGTCATCGTGACCCACGACCTGAACTTCGCGCTGTATCTCTCCGACCGGATCGCCATGATTCATGACGGCCGGATTGTGGAAGTCGGCACCCCAGCCGAATTGAAGAACAGCGCCAATCCGATTGTGCGCAATTTCATCTATACGACCACCAAGGGGATCAAGGGCTCCTGAACTAACGCGGTTTTTTCCTTGCTTGACGAGGTAGTGATGGACAAGATCCTGATTGTCGATGATGATGAGGTTTTTCTCGGTATCCTTCGCGGCTACATCCATGAGTACTATCCACTCCTGGACGTGGAGACCTGTACCAATCCCATCAAGGCACTGGGAGCGCTTCGTGGCGCCATTTCCCTCCTCCTCATTGATTTGGAGATGCCCAATCTGGACGGAATGAAGCTCTTCCAGTATGCCCGGGAGTGCGGTATCGACAAGAACCGGATCGTCATCCTCTCCGGTCGGGATGCCGACTATCTGCACGAGCAGTTTCCCATGGGAACCTGTCTGGCGGTCCTTAACAAGTACGAGGCCAAACAGAAGGTGGTTTTGGAGATGATCTTCAATTCCCTTAGCAAAAAGGCGGCGGCGGAGCCGTGATTATGGGGAGAGAGCCATGGCGGGCAAGCAGATAATCCTCACCTTCTACAAACGGAACCATCTTCGTCCCGACTGGCGGGTGGAGTTGGATTCTCCGGCGTACCGGAAGTTCTTCAGCGAAATGACCGAAGAGCTTGCCCGGTGCGACGTTTTTCTTTCCCTGGCGGATAACCCGGAATTCACCATCGACATAAACAGTTACGGGGATCTCCTTAATGCGGTGAGGATCAACTCACTTTCCGACGGTTTCGCCAACATCTGTCTCGGTCATGTCATCGGCAAGAGTCCCAACCTGAATCTGGCGGAGGACATACGGCGAGGGGTGAACCGGATCGCCTTCGCGCCGGAGACCGTCCCCCCCGAGGACCATAACCGGAAGGTCTGCCACAACTGCGGCTGCGGCTGCTGAGTCTTTCTGCATGCACTCCATCAAGCTGATCATCGAATACGATGGCACCAACTACTGCGGCTGGCAGTTTCAACCCAACGGCTTGACGGTGCAGGAGGTCCTGGAAGGTGGGCTTTTGAAGCTGCTGGGGGAGCCGGTGCGGCTTCGCTCCTCGGGACGGACCGATGCCGGGGTACATGCCAAGGGGATGGTGGCGGTCTTCACCACGTCCAGGGAGCTGCCGCCGGCTGCTTACAGCCATGGTCTCAATAACCTGATCCCCTCCGATATGGCCATCCAATCGGCCCAGGAAGTCCCCGCCCTTTTCAATCCCCGTGCCGACGCCCGGGGTAAACTCTACCGCTACACCATCCTGAACAGTCCCACCCGCGCCCCGCTCAGCAGATTTACCTCCTGGCTTATCAAGGAAGAGCTGGACCTTTTCGCCATGAGGGAGGCGGCTTGCTTCTTCATCGGCGAGCACGATTTTCGTGCTTTTCAGGCGGCCAACTGCGCGGCCAAGACCACGGTGCGGACCATCACCGGCCTGGATATTACCGCCACTCCGGGCGGGTTCATCGAGATCGACGTCCGGGGAACCGGTTTCTTGCGGAACATGGTCCGGATCATGGTGGGGACGCTGGTGGCGGTGGGGCGGGGAAGGATGGATAGGGGGAGTGTCGCCGGGCTTCTGGCCCAGGGGGACCGGTCGCTTTCAGGCGCCACGGCGCCACCTCAGGGGCTCTGCTTGGTTGAGGTGTATTATTAACTTGTAGGGGCGACGCATGCGTCGCCCCTACACCGGATTTATTTTTTGAAAAATTCAGGGAAATAGTAACCTACGGTGGGGTAGTACTTCTTGAGTATCCGGTCATAGGCGCCGTCCTTTCTGATCTTCTTCAAAAATTCATTGAAAGCGTCCCGTAACAGCGGAGATTCCTTGGGGAAGGCGACGGCCATGGTCTGTTTTCCCGAGGTAGGGCCGATGATCTTGATCTTGCCTGGCCACTTTTCCAGACCAACAAGGGCGTCGGGAACATCCAGGATGGTCAGTTCCGCCTTCTTGTTTACCAGCGCCGGAACTACTTCGTTGAGATTCCCTTCGTGGATAACTACTTCAGCGCCTGTGTCCTCAAGTTTGTTGATGACGGGATCGAGACAGGTCTTGGGAATGGCGAGAACTTTTTTATTCTTCAGGAGGGAGCGGGTCCGGTCGATATCCTTTTGCAGATTCTTCGACTTGATTGGTTTTAACGGGGAATCGGCACGGGCGACGAGCCAAATCTGATTGGGAAAGGTGGGGGAGGAAAAATCCATGATTTTTTGTCGCCAGGGGAGGACGGTAAAGCCGTTGGCAATGAGATCTCCCTTGACCGGAACGGTGTCGCCGAACTCTATCTCATTTCCCACGACTTTTACCTTCTTGCCGATGAGGTCTTCCACGACGGTTCCGAAGTTGCTCGGGATAAACTCGTACTTGACCCCCAGTTGTTTGGCGAAGAGTTTGATGATCTCAACATCCATGCCGTCCCCGGAACCGCTGACGAAGTTGGCATAGGGAACGCCGATATGGCGTAGCACTCCGGCTTTCCTTACTTCGGGGAGATCACCGGCGAAGGCGGTGGCGGCGCCAAGGGTAAATGCGCCAAACAGTAAGGCGATGAAGGTGGTGCGGACTGCTTTCATTTTCATTGTTGAACTCCTTTGTGGTGGTTGATCATTGCCATTTTATAGGGCAAACAACCGAACGTCAATTGTTTCGTTGAAAAGTTCGAACGTAGAACCTAGAACGTAGAACGCAGAGTCTCGATCCCTGTTTCTCGGTTGCGGCACCCGGTAACCTGTGATATAAAGAGCAAACATTCCGGCCTTGGAGATGTTCATGGATCTCATTGATTCAATTATCAGAAATGCCCTCCGGGAAGATATTCACACCGGAGACGTCACGACCCGGTCGGTGATCCCTTTGCCGCGTCAGGCTCAGGCGCGTCTCATCGCCAAGGAAGAGTTCATCCTTGCGGGATGTGAGGTGGCGGCCCGTGTCTTCACCATGCTGGACCCGGCAACCACTTACTCTTCCCGTTTCAAGGATGGTGACCGCTGTTCGCCGGGCGACGTTATCGCCGAAATTGAGGGCATGGACGCTGTTATTTTGCAGGGTGAGCGGGTCGCTCTTAATCTGCTTCAGAGGATGTGCGGTATAGCAACGATCACGTCGCGCTATCTGGCTGCGGTGGCGGGGACGAAGGCGAGGATTGTTGATACCAGAAAAACCACCCCGGGCCTCCGGGTATTGGAAAAATATGCAGTGACGGTGGGAGGGGGCGGTAACCACCGAGCCGGACTCTATGACGCTGTGTTGATCAAGGAGAACCATATCACCGCCGCCGGCGGGATCACCGCCGCGGTGACTCGTTCTCGCGCCGCAATTCCCCATACCATGAAGATCGAAGTGGAGACGGAAAACCTGCTCCAGGTTGCCGAGGCGGTTGCCTGCGGCGCTGATATCATCATGCTGGATAATATGGATCTTTTGGCCATGGCGGAAGCAGTGGCGCTCATTGCCGGTAGATCATTGGTGGAGGCTTCCGGCGGTGTCAATCTGGATACCGTGAGAGGTATTGCCGAAACCGGAGTGGACCTGATCTCCGTGGGAGCTCTGACTCACTCGGCCCGCGCCGTGGATATCTCCCTGCTCCTGGGTGGAGCGTGAAAGGTGTGGCCGGACAGCGGATTGAATCCCATGCCGGCGACATTGACCGGCTCCTGCTGGAGTCGTTTTTAAATTGTGGAGCACGGTTTCTCTCCGGCGAGGATCTCAGCACCGCCGCCCAGGTCTCCCGCACCACCGTCTGGAAACGAATCGAGGCGTTGCGGGAACATGGTTTCGTTTTTGAGTCGGTCCCTTCCCGGGGGTATCGTCTGGCCGGACTTCCCGATTTTCTCCATCCTGCCGCTATTGCCGCGGGAATGAAGACGGGGAGGTTGGGCAAGACTCTTATTACCTATACGGAAACCGGTTCCACCAATACCGCCATTGCCCGACTGGGTGAAGAGGGGGCTCGGGAGGGGACGGTGGTGTTGGCCGAATCCCAGTTTCAGGGGAAGGGGCGGCTTGGGAGGGTTTGGGCCTCGCCTCCGGGAGTCAATCTCTATGGTTCGGTGCTGCTCCGTCCTCCCATCACCCCCCTGGATGCTCCCCAGCTCACTTTTCTCTCCGTGGTGGCGGTGGCGCGCACCATCAGTTCCTGCACTCCGCTCACCCCCGTCATCAAATGGCCCAATGATATTCTCGTCAACGGGAGGAAGGTGGCAGGGTTACTTAATGAAATGACTGCAGAAACGGACAGGGTTACCACCGTGGTTCTCGGTTTCGGAGTTAATCTGAATATGACTTTGGAACAGTTCCCTCCGGAGCTGCGTCATCCCGCCGGCTCTCTCCTCCTGGAAGGTGGTGAACCGATCGACCGGATCTGTTTCACCCGGCGGTTGCTGGAAGAACTTGACGGACTCTACCATCAATATCTGAACGGCGGCTATGGCGCCATCAGGGAAGAGTGGATCTCTCTGTGTGGTGTTATCCAGCGCCGGGTACGGGTGGATGACGGCGGCGCCCCTTCTCGGGAAGGGGTGGCGGTGGGGATCGACGAGAACGGGGCGCTCCTTCTCCGGAGGGACGACGGTCGGGTGGAGTCGCTTTACACCGGTGACGTCTCGCTCTGCGGCTAAACCCGGATAAGGGGCTGTATGCTTTTGGTCATCGATGTGGGCAACACCAATATAGTTTTGGGAATCTATGACGGAGAGCGTCTGGAGCGGGAGTGGCGGATTGCCACGGACAAGGGGAAGACACCGGACGAATACGGAATCCTGGTCAATGCTCTCTTTGGGCTCTCGGGGCGTCGTTTTACCGATATTACCGATATCATTATCTCTTCGGTGGTTCCCACCATGACCGGGGTGCTGGAGCGGTTGGCCCGTCAGTTTTTCAGCCTGAAGCCATATGTAGTCGGCCCCGGCTTCAAGACCGGGATGGTGATCCAGTATGACAATCCCCGCGAGGTGGGGGCGGACCGGATCGTCAACGCCGTGGCGGGTTATGAGAAATACCGGAGTGCTCTCATCATCGTGGACTTCGGCACTGCCACCACCTTCGATTACGTGAACAAAAAAGGGGAGTACTGCGGCGGGGCTATCGCCCCCGGCCTGGCCATCTCCATGGAGGCTCTCTTTCAAAAGGCGAGCAAACTCCCCCGGGTGGAGGTGGTCAAGCCTCCTCATGTCATCGCCAGAAACACGGTTAACTCCATGCAGGCCGGCATTGTCTTCGGCTATGTGGGGCTCGTGGACGGGATCGTAACCCGGATGAAAGCCGAAGGGAAGGAGAGCCCCACGGTCATAGCCACCGGCGGTCTGGCGGCCCTCATCGCTCCCGAATCGAAAACCATCGAAGCTGTGGAGGAGCACCTGACACTGGAAGGGCTCCGGATTCTCTACGAACGGAATAAGGAATAAAGGGGGTTTACATGGGCACGTATGAGACGGCAAAGATCAGAAACCTCGGCATCGTAGCCCATGGCGGGGCGGGCAAGACATCGCTGACGGAAGCCATCCTCTTTACCACCGGTATGATCGACCGACTGGGGCGCGTGGATGACGGCACCTCCGCCATGGACTTCGAGCCCGAAGAGATAAAAAGGAAGATTTCCATCACGTCGGCCCTGGATCACTGTCAGTGGAACGATCACTCTCTTCATATCGTGGACACCCCCGGTTACGGCAATTTCATCGCCGACAGTCGCGCCTGCCTGCGGGCGCTGGACGGTGCGGTGATCATCCTCTCAGCCATCTCGGGGGTGAAGGCCCAGACCGAAGAGATCTGGAAGTGGGTCAATGAGTTCGAGATTCCTCGCATCGCCTTTGTTAACAAGTTGGATCGGGAGCGGGCCAACTTTCTGAGGGCTATCGACGACATGGAACGGGCGCTGGGAGCGCGTGGAGTGGCTGTTCAGATGCCGTTGGGCATAGAGGAGAGCTTTCAGGGGGTCATCGATCTGGTCCGGATGAAAGCCCTCCGTTATGTCAATAACCATTCCGGCGCCTTCACTGAAGAAGAGATCCCGGAAGAACATCTGGGTGAGGCCCGGCGACTCCGGGAGATGATGGTGGAGACCGTGGCCGAGGCCTACGATGCCCTTACCGAGAAATTCCTGGAAACCGGGGAATTGACCGAAGAGGAGATTCTTGACGGGCTTCGCGTGGGGACCATGCGGAGCACCTTTACCGTGGTGCTCTGCGGTTCAGCCACCCGGAACATCGGCGCCGCTCAGCTACTTGACGCTATCTGCGCTTATCTCCCCTCCCCCCAGGACCGGACCGGGGCGGTGGGGACAAACCCCAAAAGTGGAGAGCTTATAGAGCGGGCCCCCGCTGAATCCGAACCTTTCTCAGCCCTGGTCTTCAAGACCACCTCCGATCCCTACACCGGTAAGATCACCATATTCCGAGTTTACTCGGGGGTTCTTAATTCCGACTCCATGGTTTACAACTCATCCAAGGAAACCCAGGAGCGGATCGGCCAGATTTTTGAGCTGGAGGGTAAGAAGCAGAAGCCGATTAAACAAGCCGTGGCTGGTGACATTGTGGCGGTGGCCAAGCTCAAGGAGACTGTTACCGGCGATACCCTCTGTGACGAAGGGAACCCCATTGTCTACGAGCCTGCAAAACAGCTCATCCCGGTAATCTCCTACGCCATCGAGCCCAAGACCAAGGCCGATGAGGACAAGATTCATAACGCCCTTCATCGGATGATCGAGGAGGAGCCGACGCTGGAATCCCATCGTGACAGCCAGACCAAGGAGATGATTATTTCCGGCATGGGGCAGGTTCACCTGGAGGTCATTGTCGAGAAGCTGAAACGGAAGTTCGGGGTTGAGGTGCTGCTCAAGAGTCCGAAAGTTCCCTACCTTGAGACCATTCGCGGTAGCGCCAAGGTTCAGGGGAAGTACAAGAAACAGTCCGGTGGCAAGGGTCAGTTCGGTGACTGCTGGCTTGAGATGTCCCCTGCCGGTCGGGGCGAGGGGTATGTTTTTGAGGACAAGATTGTCGGCGGCATCATCCCCCGGCAGTATATCCCCGCAGTGGATAAGGGGATACATGATGCCTCTCAAGAGGGGTATCTGGCAGGGTATCCGGTGGTGGATTTCAAAGCCGCGCTGGTTTACGGCTCCTTCCACACGGTGGACTCCTCGGAAATGGCCTTCAAGGTGGCCGGTTCCATGGCTTTCAAAAAGGGGATGGAACTCTGCAAGCCGGTTCTTCTTGAGCCGATCATGAATATGAAGATCACCGTTCCCGATGATACCATGGGGGATGTCATCGGTGACCTCAACTCGCGGCGGGGGAAGGTCGTGGGGGTGGAGCCTAAAGCCAACTCCCAGATTATTCGGGCTGTGGTTCCCATGTCCGAGGTGCTGGCGTATTCCAACGATCTCAAGTCCATGACGAGCGATCGCGGTCTGTTCAGCATGGAGTTCTCCCATTATGAAGAGGTGCCGAGTCACATGGCGCAGAAGGTCATCGCCCAGGCTGCCGCCGAGAAGGTGGCAAAGGGGTAGGGATAGCAGGGAGAGTCCTCCCCTCGTGGCTCCGTAGTGCGGCAGAGCAGGGGTGGGGAATAGGAGTGATAACCGGCAGGTGGGAAACGGGGAATGATGTTATGAAAACTCTGAGGCAACTGGAAAAGGAGGGGCTGGAGAGGCGTTCGCAGGAAGGGTTTCTCGCGGGGTGGCGACGGATGCTCCTCGTGGTGCTCTTGGCTGTTCTGGGGCTCTTTGGCTATCTCTATTATTTTACCGACTTGATCCTGAGTCATGGGGAGCCGCGCAAGGAGGTGAAGGCGTCGGTGCGCAAAGCGCTTCCCCGCAAGGGGAGCTCGGCCTCTGTCCGACCGGCGCTCACCGCCGTTACCACGGCGCGATCGGCAGTGAAGCCTGTCGAGCCGTCCCCCAGGGGTGATCAGGCGATACCGGCAAAACCGGTCAAGGAAACGAAAGCGGTCGCCATGGTCGGAACGCCGGTCACTACTCCCGTCGTGGCGGAGCATAAGGTTTCTCCTCCTCCGCCTCCCCAGGCGGTCACGGCGGTGGTTAAAAAAGTTCCGCCCGAGCCGCCGCGCCGGCTGGTGACACTGCCGCGTCCCGTGGCGGCGCCGTCACTCCCCCCGGTTCCGGCGGCCGGCTCTCCGGTTAAGAGTCCACCCCGGGTGGTAGCGGCCGTCGCTAAACAGCAGCAAGCCGTCCCTCCTCCGAAGCCGGCTGACAGCCCGCCTCTTGCGGCCGTCACCGATAAGGAGCGGTTTGCCGTCCGGTGTGGTCCCTTTATCACGGACCGTGAACTGATCCCGGCGCGTCTTCTCCTGAAAAAGGCCGGTTTGGAGCCGGTGACCTCCCGCGGCCCCAAGCGCTCCACGCGCATGTATCGATTGCTCGTTGCTGAGTATAAAGATGCCGATCTGGCCGCCGCCGAGAGGAAGAAAATGTTGGAGGAGGCGCCTGACGCCTTTATTCTCCCCCATGGCGGGGTCTACGAATTGATTGCCGGCTCGTACCATGAAGAAGAGGGGGGGAATAGGGAACTGGAGCGGCTTTCCACCTGGGGGATTTCCGCCCGGTTGACGCAGGTTCTCGTTCCGTTGGCGAGCAGGCAGCTTACCGCCGGCTCCTTCCCCACGAAAGATGCCGCGGCTGCTCTGGTTGAGCGGCTGAAGAGCAACGGGGTTTCCTGTACCGTTGTCGGGCGCCGCTGAAATTGACGTAGTCGTATCCGGAAAGGAAAAACTCATGGCTCTGCTCAATCATCTCCTGAGAGAAGTGAATGCGAAGATAGTCTACATTGGCCCCGAAGGTAGCGGCAAGCAGACTTCACTCGCCTATATCTGCCGAAGTCTGGATCCCGATATCCGGAGCAGCCTCAAGGCGCTGACGGTGCAGGGAAACCGGATGCTCTTCTTTAACTTCTGCCCTGCTTTTAATCAGTTGGAAGGGTACAGTGTCAGGTTTCACCTGTATACGGTTCCGGGCAAGGTGCACATGCCGTCCACCTGGAAGGTCGCGCTCAAAGGAGTCGACGGTGTGGTCTTTGTGGCCGATTCCGATCCGGATCGGCAGCAGGAGAACCTGGACATGTTGAGCGAACTGCAGGGGCTCCTTGCCTTGGAGGGGGCCGGTTCCGACTATATCCCCTTCGTGGTTCAGTATAACCGGCGCGATCTCCCGGAGGCCGTCCCCCTGGAAGAGCTGCAACGGACTCTCAATCGTGATAACGTCCCGGGGTTTCCCACGGTATCGTCTCGCGGCGAGGGGGTGCACGCCCCCCTTTCCTGTCTCACCAAGATGATTCTGGCGAACATCAAGGATAGGGTGGAGGTTGAGGTTGCCGAGGCCGAGGCGGAAGCATTACTTGCGGCTGAGGCGGAGAAGCAGGCTAATGTTGAGGCTGAGGCACAGGCACAGGCGGCGGACGAAGCTCAAGCCAAGGCTGAGAGACAGGTCGAGGCTGAGAGAAAAGCAACGGCGGAGGCCGAAGCTCGGGCGGAAGCCGAGGCTGAAGCTGCCGCTGCTAAGGCTTGGGCCGAGGCTGAGGCTGAGGAGGCGGCGTTACTTGAGGAGATGGAGTTTGATCTGTCCGATGAGACGTCGGATTCCCCCTTTCAGCCGGAGGATAAACCTGAGATAGAGGAAGGGGAGGATTTCGCGGCGGAACCGTCGGAGAGGGAGTTTGAGCCGTTGGAAGAGAGTCCGTTGTCGTTTCCCGAGGAAGAGGAAGAGGAAGAGGAAAAGGAAGAGGAAAAGGAAGAGGAAGAGGTAGAGGTAGGGGAAGATGAGACGGCGTTTTCCGCGCCACCACTTGCCGGCGGCGCCGGTGAGATCCGGCTTGGGATCAGCGGGGGAGGACAACTGGAAGATGGGGCGTTAACGATTCCGGTTACGGTCACCGTGGGCGAGGAACAACGGGAGTTCCGGTTGGTCATCTCTCTTGCGGCTCTGGAACCACTGGGATAAACCCGGACAAGCATCAGAACTGATTCTACGAGCTCAGTTGAAAATCAAAACCGTTCTCTTCGTAATCCGCTTACGGTGAGAGCGGTTTTTTGCCTCTACCGAAAAAGACAAAGAGGTTTTCGTCCCATGCCCCAGTATGAGGAGCCGCTCTTTCGCCCGCCATCGGAGGCCCGATCCCTTATCTTTCAGATCACCATCGGCTGTTCACAGAATCGCTGCACCTTCTGCGGAATGTACAAGGGAAAGCAGTTCCGGTTGAAGCCGGTGGGTGAGGTGTTGACGGAAATTGCCGCCATACCGGAGCGCCATCGTGATGGTATCCATCGGGTTTTTCTTGCTGACGGCGATGCCCTGGTCTATCCCTTTCAGGGGCTTCGCACCATTCTTGACACCTTGGCTGCTACCTTCCCTGCATTGACTCGGATCGGTTCCTATGCCTCGCCCCGGAGTCTGGCCGGCAAGAGTCTTGCGGAGCTGGCGCTGCTCCGGGAGAAGCAGCTCCGGATGCTCTATCTGGGGCTGGAATCCGGGGACGATACGACATTGCTCGCCATTGGCAAAGGTTTTGATGGCGGCGCCATGGCGGAGCTGGGTCTTAAGGCCAGGGGGGCGGGGATGAAGCTCTCGGTGACCGCCATCCTGGGGCTGGCGGGGAAGGGGAGGAGCCTTGAGCATGCCCGCGCCACCGCCTCCTGGGTTAACGTGGTGAATCCCGAATATTTTTCCCTCCTCACCCTGTTCCGGCGTCACAACGACGACTTCATCCGGGGGATTGAGCAGTGCAGCCACCGGGAGCTGTTGCAGGAGGTACGCGAGATTGTAACAGGGCTCAATCCTTCCCGGACCATCCTCCGTTCCAACCACGTCTCCAACTTCCTTAATCTGGCGGGGAGTTACCCCAAGGACCGGGAGCGACTCATTGCCGATGTGGATGCGGCCATGGCGCAGGGAGAGCGGATACCGGGGTTTCTTGACCAGGTGCCGGAGTACGGGGAGGAGCTGTACTGATCCACTGATTTCACTGAATACGCTTTTTTGGGAGAACACCTTGAGCAAACAGATCTACGTCATCGGCCACCGGAACCCGGATACCGATTCCATTGCGTCGGCCATTGCCTATGCGGAGTTGAAAAAGAAACTGGGGTACTCAAAAGTCCGCGCCGCCATGGCGGGAAATCCCAACCCGCAGACCCGCTCCATCCTGGAACGGCTGGGGATCGCTCCTCCCCTCTACCTTGCCGATGTGCACCCCAAGGTCCGGGACGTCATCAAGCGGCAGCCGGTTACCGCGGCGGCGACCCTTTCCCTGAAGGAGGCGCTGGAACTGTTCCATCGCCATAACGTCCGGGTACTACCCGTGGTGGACGTGGGGAATGCCCCTCTGGGGATCGTCACGCTCCTGCGATTGTCGGAAAAATACCTGCTGGCCGGCACGGACCGGATGCGTGGGGTGGATACCTCCCTCCGCTCCCTGGCGACCTGTCTGGGGGCGACCTTCATTACCGGTGAGTCCCGAGACACCATCGAACACCTCCATCTCTTTATCGGCGCCATGCGGGAGGAGTCGTTCACCAGCCGGATCGAGGGGTATGACCCGGCGTCCCTGCTGGTCATGACCGGGGATCGCCGCTCCATTCAGCAGACGGCCATTCAGATGGGGGTGAGGCTCCTGGTGGTGACCGGGGGACCGCATATAGACGACGACCTGCGGGAGCTGGCCCGTGCAAACGGGGTCACGATTCTTTCCACCCCTCACGATACGGCGACCGCCGCTTCCCTGACCCGGCTTTCCACGCCGCTGACGGAATTCGTGGAAGCGCGGTATGAGCAGGTGGGGATAGCCGAGCCGCTGGAGCATTTGCGGCTGAAGCTTCTCCATTCGGGAGAGCCGGCGGTGATCGTCCTGGAGGAGGACGGCACCGTGGCCGGGGTCGCCACCAAGTCTTCGCTCCTGGCGCCGCTCCCCTACGCCCTGATCCTGGTGGATCACAACGAACTGGCCCAGGCGGTGCCGGGGGCCGAGGCGGTGGAGATCCTGGAGGTCATCGATCATCACAAGCTGGGGAATTCCCCCACGAACCAGCCGATCACCTTCATGGCGGCTCCGGTGGGGAGCACCTGCACCATCGTGGCTTCCCTCTATCGGGAGCGGGGGATCGATCCGGAGCCTTCCATCGCGGCGCTTCTTCTTGCGGGGATTGTTACCGATACGGTAATTCTCAAATCCCCCACCACCACCCGTCGTGATCGGGAACTGGCGCTCTGGCTGGAGGAGCGGTCCGGACTGGATCATGCCCGGTTCGGCCGGGAGATATTTTCCTCCTGCAGCGGCTTTTCCGCCTATGAATCGCTGGAAGTCGCCATACGCGCCGATTTCAAGCAGTTTACCGCCGGGGAGACACTTTTCGGTCTCGGGCAGGTGGAGGTGGTCGGCTTCGATGAATTTTACGAGATCAGGGATAGTTTGCGGGAGGCGCTGAAACGGGTGAAGGAGGAGGAGCGTTTGGCCATGGCGGGGCTCATGGTGACCGATATCTACAGCGAGACGACCCTCCTCCTGGTGGAGGGAAAAAACGAGCTGGCCCATGTCATGGGGTATCCCCAGATCGAACCACACCTTTATGAACTGCTGGGGGTCATGTCTCGCAAGAAGCAGATGGTGCCCCATCTGCTGAAGGTTCTGGGGGCGCTCTGATGAGTAGAATTCAGGAGAACTCATATCTATAAAACCAAAGTGTTCGGTTTGCCTGACCGTAAAAGGCAAACGTCTCTGCAAACTCAACAATAACGCTCTTGTTTGTCCTCGCTGTTGCGCCATGACAAGAGATTAGGGGTTCATCGTCCAGTTCGGCATGGGATCGTTACTGGCTATAAAAGGCGACTACAAATTATCAATTGTACATTTTGATAAATGTCTTGATCTTTTTCCATACTTCGCTGAAGCATGGCACAATAAGGCTAGTTCTTGTTAAAACTTGCTAGACGTGGGTAATTCAATAAAATGTTTCATAAAGGTTGTGTAATTTGGTGATCAAAAAGATGATTTTGTGAAATCTGCTCGTGACTTTTTAACTCACATGGGTACGTCAATCTTTCACGGCACCGGCTTGACTCCGGATCAATACCTTAAAGAAATGAACCGTTTTGAAGTCGCATTTTCAAAAATGCAGAACCGTGAGTATGAAGAGGCGATTACGGGATTCCTGAAAGTTTGTGAATCGAATAAAATTCATACCCAATCATATGGTAATCTCGGTTTATGCCACGCATACCTTGGGAGAAAACAGGAGGCGCTCTCCGCATTCAACAGAGCCTTGGAAATTGACCCGGATTACGAACCGGCCGACATCAACAGAGAGATTTTCTTGAATCTCCGGGATGGTGAAGAAATGCCGCATGTCACTAAGACCATTGAATATTATAGAGAATTATCCCGGCTGTTAGAGGACTCCCGGTAGATATGCAACGGTCTTGGACTCCGAAGGGTGCGCACGGGTTTCGGTGCGCACCATGAACCCGTGCACATGCCTAACTGTCCTTGACATTTCCCTGTTAGTATAGTTAACTCCTGATTCCCTGACGGGATTACCCCACTGAAACGGAGCACTTAAACCATGAAAATCTTACGATATGCCCTGACGGGAGCCGCACTCCTGGGAACACTGACGGCTTGCGGGAGCAACTCCTCATCCACCTGGCCGATTTCATCGCAACTGGTGACAACCGGCTATATCCAAACTATCGCCTTTCGCAACCACACCGCCATGGGATGGGGGAATAACGGGTATGGCCAGCTGGGAAACGGCACTAACGCCAACAGCCTGATACCGGTACCCATTGCCGGTCTCCCCAAGGTGAAAGATGTCGTGACCGGGGGAACAGACTCGCTGGCCCTCGACAATCTGGGAGGTGTCTGGAGCTGGGGAAATAACGGCTACGGTCAACTGGGTAGCGGAACGGTAACGGCCACCTATCAGCCGGTAAAGGTTTTCAGCAACAAAACCAGCGCCCATACCCATCTCTCCAATGTGACTGCCGTGGCCGCGGGGGGGAATCATAGCCTGGCCCTGGACGCCACGGGGAGTGTCTGGGCCTGGGGGGCCAATACCTGGGGTCAATTGGGGTATAACCCCGACCCGTTAACACCCGGTTACAACACGTATGCCATGATCGTACAGGCAGCTCCCGGTAGTGGTGGTTTCACCGCCTCCGCCATTGCCGCCGGCGGTGTTTTCAGCCTTGCCCTGGACGTCAACGGCTCTGTCTGGGCCTGGGGCAACAGTTATGGCGGGCAGCTTGGAGACGGTCTCCCTACTGATACAACCGTCAATATCGCTACCCAGGTGCCGGCTCAAGTTGTCGGTCTGCTCAATAGCGGGATACGTTTACTGGGTAGCGTGAAAGCCATCGCCGCCGGTGGAAGTCACAGCCTCGCACTCTTGAACGACGGGACGGTGGCTGCCTGGGGATATGACAACTACGGTCAGTTAGGTAACAATGCCGTTGTCTCGTCGTCGGCGCCGGTAAAGGTGGTTATCGATGCAAACAATACCCCCTTGAGCGGGGTGATCGCCATTGCCGCCGGGCTTGATCATTCCCTGGCGCTGAAGAGCGACGGCACCCTCTGGGCCTGGGGGTATAACGGTTATGGACAGCTGGGGCAGGGGACCATGATCGACAGCCATCTGGCGGTACAGGTGCCGGGTCTTGCCGCCATTGACAGAATACTTGCCATCGGCCACCACTCCCTTGCCTTTTCCGGCGCCAGGGGATGGTCATGGGGACACAACGCCTACGGACAGGTGGGGGTGAATTCCACCACCGATGTTCTTGTCCCGACGGTGATCTTTGGGTTCCCTTAAAGCCCGCCCCTTTTCCCTTGACTGCCTCCGGGGAACAGGCTATTTTCTACGATTACTGAATTTAAGCATGAAAGGTCCGATCCTCGCATGGAAGAACTACATGAACTGACGTTGCAACGCCGCCGTAAGGTGAACAAAATGTGGGAAGAAGGGATTAACCCCTATCCCAATGATTTTACCCCCCGACAGACATCCGCGGATCTTGCGGCCGCCTATGGCGAGAGTGCTGACATACCGGAAAATGCCGAGACCTTCGTGGTTGCCGGCAGGATCATGGCTCGCCGCTCCTTCGGCAAGGCCGCCTTCATTCAGCTTCAGGATCGCAAGGGGCGGATACAGCTGTACGTGAAGAAGGACGTGGTGGGAGAAGAGGTCTTTGCCTGCTTCGAGACCTTCGACCTGGGGGATATTGTCGGCGCCCAGGGGTGGCCTTTTCGGACCAAGACCGGTGAACTGTCCCTTCATGTGACGACCATCCGGCTCCTGACCAAGTCCTTTCAGCCCCTTCCCGAAAAATTTCATGGGCTTACCGACGTGGAGACCCGCTACCGCCAGCGATATGTTGATCTCATCGTCAACCCGGAATCCCGCGACGTCTTTTTGAAGCGTTCCCGGATCATCACCCTTATCCGTGACTTCATGGTGAAAAACGACTTTTTGGAAGTCGAGACCCCCATGATGCAGCAGATCCCCGGCGGCGCCACTGCCCGCCCCTTCGTCACCCATCACAACGCCCTGGACATGGACCTTTACCTGCGCATCGCCCCTGAATTGTATCTCAAGCGGCTGGTGGTGGGTGGGTTCGAGCGGGTCTTCGAGATCAATCGTAACTTCCGGAATGAAGGGATCTCCATTCGGCATAATCCCGAATTCACCATGATGGAGTTCTACCGGGCTTATGCCACTTATGAAGATCTCATAACGTATACGGAGGAGCTCCTTTGTCATGTGGCCCAGGAACTCCTGGGGAGCCTGGATTTCACCTGTCAGGGTGAGAACATAAGTTTTCAGCGCCCCTGGAAACGGCTCACCGTGAAGGAAGCGGTGGTTGAGTATGGCGCCATCGATCGCAAAAGCCTGGAGGATCGGGATCTGGCATATGCCTACGCCCAAAAGATCGGCCTGGAACTCCCCGAAAAGATCAGCTACGGCAGGCTGCTCATGGAGATCTTCGAGGAGGTGGCGGAGACGAAGCTGATTCAGCCCACCTTCATCACCGCCTATCCCACCGAGGTCTCTCCCCTGTCGCGGAAAAACGACGACGACCCGGAGATCGTGGACCGGTTCGAGCTGTACATCGCTGGGCGTGAACTGGCCAACGCCTTTTCGGAGCTGAACGACCCGGTTGACCAGAAGGAGCGGTTTCTCGCCCAGGTTTCCCTGAAAGAAAAGGGGGATGAAGAAGCTCACTACATGGATGAGGATTATATCCGGGCGTTGGAGTATGGCATGCCCCCCACCGCCGGCGAGGGGATCGGCATTGACCGTTTGGTCATGCTTTTCACCAATTCTCCCTCCATTCGCGACGTCATCCTCTTCCCGCAGCTCAGGAAGGAAACGAGGTAAGGAACGGTTCTATGTTCTACGTTCTGCGTTCTACGTTTCATAACCTAGAACCTAGAACCTAGAACCTAGAACAGTTTATAAACATATGACCTACGAGCTGTTCGTCGCCTTGCGCTACTTGCGGGCCAAGAAAAGATCCGCCTTTATCTCCATCATTACCTTTATCTCCACCTCGGGTGTGGCGTTGGGGGTCATGGCCCTTATCATCGTTCTTGCGGTGATGACCGGGTTCGAGGAGGATCTGAAGGAGAAGATTCTGGGAACCAATGCTCATATCGTCGTTCTGAAGAGCAGCGGGACCATGGAAGATTATCCCGGAGTCATGGCGCGGTTGCGTGGAATCCCCGGCGTGACGGCGGCGACTCCGTTCATCTACAGCCAGGTCATGCTTTCCAGCGGCAAAAACGTCTCCGGGGTAG
Source organism: uncultured Desulfuromonadales bacterium (assembly GCA_903929485.1). Lineage (GTDB taxonomy): Bacteria > Desulfobacterota > Desulfuromonadia > Geobacterales > CAIOGM01 > CAIOGM01. The sequence continues at coordinate 29,182 of CAIYUY010000026.1, read as the reverse complement.
TCTTGCGGGGGATGGACCCCAAAAGCGACGCCAAGGTGACAAACTTTCAGAAATCCCTGGTGGAAGGAACCTTGGCGGGACTGGAATCGTCGGGACCGGTGAAGGGGGCCGAACCGGGTATCATCATCGGCAGGGAGCTGGCGAAGAACCTGAACCTGACCGTGGGAGATAAGGTGAGTGTTATCTCCCCCTTGGGTACCCTGACCCCCCTGGGAATGATCCCCAAGATGAAACCGTTTCGGGTGGTGGGTCTCTTCAACACGGGGATGTTCGAATATGATTCGACGCTGGCCTATGTGGGGATAAGGGAAGCGCAGGCGTTCCTTTCCCTGGGAGACGCGGTCACCGGAATACAACTCAGGGTTGCGGATGTCTATGGGACCGGGCTGATTTCCAAGGAGATTAACCGGACCCTGGGATACCCTTATTATGCCCGGGACTGGATGCAGATGAATAAGAACATCCTCTTTGCCCTCAAGACGGAGAAGATGGTCATGTTCATCATTCTGACCCTCATCGTCCTGGTGGCGGCCTTCGGCATCGCCTCCACCCTTTTTATGGTGGTGATGGAGAAGAGCAAGGATATCGCCATCCTTAAGTCCATGGGGGGGACGGGGTTATCCATCATGAAGATTTTTGTGCTGGAAGGGGTTGTGGTCGGCGTCATCGGCACGTTCTTCGGTGTTCTGGGGGGACTGGTCATTGCCCTGAACCTGGAGAGTATCGTGAACATCATCCAGACCATCACCGGCCTTCAGTTTTTCAGTAAGGATGTCTATTATCTTGACCATTTCCCGTCGCGGGTGATAGCGGGAGATGTGGCGCTTATCTCCATCACGGCGATTCTTATCTCCTTTCTGGCGACCCTGTATCCTTCGTGGCAGGCTTCCCGATTACCGCCGGCACAGGCGCTTCGTTATGAGTAACCTTCTGGAACTCCGGGACGTCCGGAAATCCTATGGCGCCGGCCAGGGGAGGGTGGAGGTTCTCAAGGGGATCACCATGAATGTGGCCGCCGGGGAGACCATCGCCTTGGTGGGGAGCTCAGGGGCGGGGAAGACGACACTCCTCCATATCATGGGGACTCTGGATCTTCCCACGGGGGGGACGCTTCTCTTCCGGGATGAGGAAATATTTTCCAGGGGGGAAGCAGCCCTGGCAACCTTCAGGAATCGGACCATCGGTTTCGTTTTTCAGTTTCATCACCTCCTCCCGGAGTTTACCGCCCTGGAGAACGTTATGATGCCGGGGCTCATCAACCGGCGGAAGCGGCGGGAGCTGGAGCCGATGGCGGAAGAGCTCCTCAGGAAAGTTGGGTTGGGGCACCGCCTGACCCACCGACCGACGGAGCTTTCCGGCGGCGAGCAGCAACGGGTGGCCATTGCCCGGGCGCTCTTTCTTTCCCCGGCGCTTCTTTTGGCCGATGAGCCCACGGGCAATCTTGACCGAAGAAGCAGCGACGAGGTTCATGATCTCCTCCGTCAACTCCATGACGAGCTTGGTCTGACTCTCATTATTGTTACGCACAATGAGCGGTTTGCCGCCGGCATGGGGAAGATCATTCAGCTGGAAGATGGGCGGGTATCCTGATGTCGTTTTACCTACAGCGTGTATGTGAGGTCGCAGTGAGATTCATACAGGTTCTGAACGGTGGAGTTACCCTGCTGGTGCTCCTCTCTCTTCTCATCGGCCCGTCGGCGGCATTTGCCGGGGGGGAGTCTACGGTCACGGAAGTGATCGTGCTCGGCGCCGCCAGGGTGGAACCCGCGGCGGTTCTCAATGTGGTCACTACGAAAAAAGGTGACACGGTGGATCTCGCACGCATCGACGCCGACGTACGCGCCATCTATCGTCTGGGATTCTTCCAGGATGTTAACGCAGCCACGGAGCGTGTTCCGGATGGGGTCAGGCTCCTTTTCAACGTTCAGGAAAAGCCCTACGTCCGGGAGATAGAGTTCAAGGGAAACAAGGAACTCTCAACCGAGAAAATCAGGGAGGTTCTTGCCGTCAAGAGCGGAGTGGTGTATACCCCCCGTGACGTGGCTCTCAGCATCAAGAAGATCAAGAAGCTCTATGCCGATGACGGTTATTATCTGGCCGAGGTGGCTACCGTCATGACGCAACCGGCTCCGGCGGACGTGAAGCTCCTGTTCACAATTAATGAAGGGGATAAAGTTTATATCACGGATATCTCCTTCACCGGAGCCGCGGCCTATACGGTGAAGCAGCTCAAGAAGGTCATGGAGACCAAGGAAAAATGGTTTCTCTCCTGGCTTACCGGAGCCGGAACCTATAAAGAAGAGCTTCTGAAAAATGACGGTAACCTTATCGCCGACCTTTACATGAACAACGGTTATGCCAATGTGAAGGTGGGAGAACCGAAAGTCAGGCTCCTGGATGACAAGAGCGGACTCGTGGTGGCCATCGGCATCACCGAGGGGGATCAGTATCGCGCCGGGAGTGTGAACTTCAAGGGTGACATGCCCGATGATCTTCCCGCAATTAAGGGAAAGCTCCAGACCGTCCCCGGTGAGATCTTTAGTCGGAGTAAGCTCCGGGCCGATGTCTTCACCCTTACCGATTCCTTCGGTGACAAGGGGTATGCCTTTGCCAATATCACCCCTCTGACCAAGATGAATGCCACGGAAAAGAGCATCGACCTTACCTTTGACATGGAAAAGGGAGAAAAGATCTACATCGACCGGATTACTATCTCCGGGAACGGCAAGACTCGTGACAAGGTTATTCGTCGCGAGATGCGTCTGGCCGAAGGAGAGCTTTCCAGTGGCGCCGGTCTCAAGAGGAGCAAGCAGAACCTGATGAATCTCGGTTTCTTCGAGGAGGCCAACCTCGCCACGGTGGCTGGAAGTGACGAGAAGAAGATGAACATTAACGTTGAGGTTAAGGAAAAACCTACCGGAACCTTTAGTTTCGGCGCCGGTTATAGTTCGGTGGACGGGATAGTCGGCCAGGGGTCTGTTTCTCAGTCCAACTTCCTGGGACTGGGGCTCAAGGCCAACCTTGCCGCTTCTTTGGGGGGGCGTTCCCAGACTTACAACATCGGTGTTACCGATCCATTTTTCCTGGACACCCGCTGGACTCTGGGAGGGGATATCTATCGTACCCAGAGAGACTGGACCAATTACAGCCAGAGAGATACCGGCGGCGATATCAAGGGTGGTTATGCCATCACGGATGACCTGAGCAGCTACTGGCTGTACAAACTGGTCAAAACCGAGATCTACGGTATCGTCGATCAGACCCTTGTGACATCGGGACAGCTCGTCCCCAACGCGACCACCAGTTCCGTCATGGGAAGCATTACTCTCAATGTCACCGACTATCGTCCCGACCCCACCAAAGGGTTGACCTCATCATTGTCCGCGGAATTTGCCGGGCTTGGGGGGACAACCAGGTATCTTCGCTACACCGGTGAGGCAAAATATTATCAACCGCTTTTTTGGAACGTTGTCGGCTCGGCAAGAGGGATTCTCGGTTACATGCAGAGCCTGGGACGGGAAATCTATCAGCAGGATCGGTTCTTCGTGGGGGGAATCAATACCGTGCGCGGCTATGATACACGTTCCGTCTCCCCCACCACACCGTTGGGACAGATCGACCCGATTACCGGTGTTTACGGCCAAACCGGCACCAACTACCTTGGCGGCGTCAAGGAGGGGGTCTTCAACCTGGAAACCGTTTTCCCCTTGGTCAAGGACGCCGGGCTCAAGGGAGTTGTTTTCTACGATGCGGGGTATGCCTGGGGTCAGACTCCCGATGGCCGTGATCAGCAATTCTTTTCCCGGTTTCTCACAAGTTATGGTGGGGGGGTCCGCTGGTTGTCTCCCATGGGACCGCTCCGACTGGAATACGGTATCCCCCTCAACCCTCGCACCGGGATTGACAAGGCAAGCGGTAAACTGGAATTTTCCATGGGCGGTTTTTTTTAACCGTCACTATTTATATTACACTAAGGAGAAAGAGAATCATGAAGCGAATCGTCACCAGTTGCATGACCGTCCTTTTGACCCTGACAACTGCCGCCGGAATCTGCTTTGCCGAGACGAAGTTCGGCTATGTGGATGTCCAGAAGTCCCTGAATCTTTCCGAAGCCGGCAAAGAGGCCAAGGAGCAGCTTTCCGGGAAGGTCAAGAGGTATCAGGATGAGATCAATACCAAGCAGGAAGAGCTGAAAAAGCTTAAGGACGACCTGGAGCGTCAGGGGGTGATTCTGTCGGAGAGTAAAAAGGGGGAAAAGGAGAAGGAGTATTCCGCCAAGCTCAAGGACTTTCAGCGGTTCACCAAAGACGCCCAGGATGAACTTCAGGGAAAAGACGAGGAACTGACCAAGAAAATCCTGGAGTCTTTTGAAAAAGTGGTTCAGGAGTATGGTCGCAAGAACGGCTTCACCCTGATCTTTGCCCGCACAGGGAGTGACGGCATCATCTTCTTTGATGAGAAGATCGATCTCACCGAGATCCTGGTGAAGCAGTTCAATGGCTCGAGAAAGAAGTAGCTCGTTGGATCAATGAGGTGTCACGTGGAAAAAACTCTCAGTGAGCTTGCGGAGTATCTTGGCGGAAAACTTGGTGGTGACGGTTCGGTGACTCTCACCGGGGTTGCAGGGCTGGACGATGCGCGGGGATGTCATATTTCCTTCCTTGCCAATCACAAATATGCCGCCAAGGTGGCGACCACTCAGGCGGGAGCAGTGATTCTCCCTCCGGGTGGGGAGAGCCATGGCAGAAACGTCATCTATCTGGCCAATCCGTATCTTGGCTTCGCCAAACTGGTCACCCTGTTTCATGTTCATCCTCTCCAGGTCAAGGGGATCATGCCGGGGGCTTTTTTGGGTGAGAGGGTGTCACTGGGGACGGATGTAACCGTTTATCCCGGCGCTTATGTGGGGGATGGAGTGAAGCTGGGAGACCGGGTGGTTCTCTTTCCGGGAGTGGCTCTCTATGAAGGGGCGGAGGTTGGTTCCGATACGGTGCTTCATGCCAATGTGAGCGTTCGGGAAAGATGCCGTATCGGCAGTGGGGTCACCATTCACAACGGCACCGTGGTGGGGAGCGACGGTTTTGGGTACGCCCTGGACGGCGCCGATCACTTTAAAATCCCCCAAGTGGGGATTGTTGTCATTGAGGATGATGTGGAGATCGGGGCTAATACCACCATTGATCGGGCGGCTCTGGGAGTTACGCTGATCAAGCGAGGGGCTAAAATCGATAATCTGGTTCAGATTGCACACAACTGCATTATCGGCGCCCATACTGTTATCGTCTCCCAGGTGGGGGTCTCCGGCAGCACCAGGCTGGGGGAATATGTGACTCTTGGCGGTCAGGTGGGGGTGGCCGGACACCTGGAGATCGGAGATCGAGTCATGGTGGGGGCCAAGTCGGGCATCCATGGCGACATCCCCGCCGGACAGGTCTATTCGGGGTATCCCGCCATGCCGCACAAACAGTGGCTCAAGGCTGCCATGATCGCCCCCAAGATTCCGGAGATGCGCAGGAAGATCATGGCGTTGGAAAAACGGTTCAAGGAGCTGGAAGCACTGCTTCCGGCGTCAAAGGAGGATTGATATGGAAAACAAACTAGAGACCATCATGGATATCGGCCAGGTTATGAGTATCCTGCCGCACCGTTACCCTTTTCTGCTCGTGGATCGAGTGGTGGAGTACGAACCGGGGGTCAGGATCGTGGGGCTCAAGAACGTGACCATTAACGAGCCTTTTTTCCAGGGGCACTTTCCCGGACACCCCATCATGCCCGGAGTACTTATTATAGAGGGAATGGCTCAGGTTGGGGGAATCCTCGCCTATCTGGCCTCCAGCGACGAGGTCAAGAAGAAGGTCTGCTACTTTGCCACCATCGATAACGCCAAGTTCCGCAAGCCGGTTCGTCCGGGAGACCAGCTTCTCATAGAGATGACCGCCACCGCCTGCAAGCGGGGGATCTGGTGTTTCCACGGCAAGGCTACGGTGGATGGCAAGACGGCGGCAGAGGCGGATCTGAAGGCGACCTTCGCGGCCATGGACAGGCAGTAAGGAGAAAACATGATACATCCGACAGCAGTCATCTATCCCGGCGCGGAACTGGCCGAAGAACTGGAGATCGGTCCCTATGCCGTTATCGGCCCCCATGTGAGGATCGGCCGCGGGACCACTGTCGGCCCCCACGCGGTGGTGGAGGGGTGGACGGAGATTGGTGAAGATAACCGGATTTTTCAGATGGCCTCAGTGGGAGCCATTCCCCAGGATCTGAAGTACAGAGGTGAAGAGACCCGGCTCAGGATCGGAAATAGGAACACTATCCGTGAATTCGCCACCCTGCATCTGGGAACCGTAACCGGCGGTGGAGAGACCACGGTGGGTGATGATAACCTTTTCATGGCATATTCCCATGTGGCCCATGACTGCCACGTGAGCAATGGGGTAGTCATGGCCAACTGCGCCACCCTGGCCGGCCATGTATCGGTAGAGGAGTACGCCATCATCGGTGGGCTCTGTGCTATCCATCAGTTTTCCCGTATCGGTTGTCATGCCATGATCGGCGGCGGGACCATGGTGGGGCGTGATGTCCCTCCCTATACCATCGCCGCCACCGAAGAGAAGCGGGATGCCGCCCTTCGGGGGCTCAATCTCATCGGCCTTAAACGGCGTGGCGCCGCTGACGAAACGATCAGCGAACTCAAAAAAGCCTACCGGTTGCTCACCTCGGAGCTGAAGCTGAAGGAAGCGGTGGAGCGGATGAAGTCCGAGGTTCTGCAACTTCCCGAAGTGGTCAGGTTCATCCGGTTCATCGAGAGCGCCCAGCGGGGAATCTGCCGCTGACTCCCCGAGTCAGTTACTCTTCACCCAATGCGGGGGTAGGGGCGACGCATGCGTCGCCCCTACGTGTATCGGACGACATATCGGACGACATATCGGACGACATATCGGACGACATATCGGACGACATATCGGGCGACATATCGGGCGACATATCGGGCGACGCATGCGTCGCCCCTACGTGTATCGGGCGCGGCATGCCGCCTGGAGTTTCTCCCATGACGCAGAATTCGCGGATCATGATCATTGCCGGCGAGGCGTCCGGAGATAAGTACGGCGCCTGGCTCACCGCGGAGATTCGTCGTCGACTTCCTTCCGCCGAATTTTTCGGCATGGGAGGCGATCTTATGCGGGGGGAGGGGGTTGAAACCCTGGTCGACGCCGACGATATGGCGGTGTTCGGTTTGGTGGAGATCCTTGCCCATGCCGGAACCATCCGGCGTGCTTATCTACTGCTTAAAAAACAGTTCAAGATCCGCCGTCCCGAGCTCCTGATTCTCATCGACTATCAGGAGTTTAATCAGCTCCTGGCGGCGGCGGCCAGAAAAGTCGGTATCAGGGTCCTCTTTTATATCAGTCCCCAGGTCTGGGCTTGGCGTCCCGGCCGGGTTAAGAAGATGGCGCGGATCGTGGATCATATGGCGGTTCTCTTCCCCTTCGAGGTCCCCCTCTACCAGCGGGTAGGGGTGCCGGTGACCTTTGTGGGGCACCCGCTCCTGGATATCGTGCGGCCGACCCTGGCAAGGGACGAAGCTTTTAGCCGTTTCGGGCTGGATACTTCCCGTCGTGTCGTTGGGCTTTTTCCGGGGAGCCGCAGGAGTGAGCTGAAGAACCTTTTCTCCGTCATCATCGACTCCGCTTTGCTCCTCAGGGAGCAGTATCCCGATCTTCAGTTCGTCCTCCCCCTGGCGCCCAGCTTCAAACGGGAAGAGCTGGCTCCGCTTATCCGCTCCTCCGGTCTGGATGTCACCATTATCCAGGGACTAACCTACGATGTCATGCAGCTCTGCGACGCAGTCATCAGCGTCTCCGGCACGGTGACGCTGGAGCTGGCGCTCATGACTGTCCCCATGGTGATCATCTACCGGGTCTCCCCGGTGACCTATGCCATCGGCAGACGACTGGTGAAGATTGAACATGCCGGCATCTGTAATATCGTGGCGGGTGAGCGAGTGGTGAAGGAATTGATTCAGGACGAGGCGACACCCGCGGCTATTGCCGCCGAAATCGGCCGTATTCTCCATGACGGGGCGTATCGCGTGGCAATTCGCGAAAAGCTTGCCGGTGTCAGAGCGAAACTGGGGAACGGCGGCTGTTCGGCCCGGTTGGCCGAGGTGGCTGTCAACATGCTGGAAAGGCGGGCGCGGCATGACTAAATCCACGTTTGGCAGGATTATCCAGTACAGCAGCCCCTACTGGTGGCGGATCGCTATCTCCACGGTGGCGTCTATTATCGTGGGAAGCATGGATGGAGCCTTTGCCTATCTGGTGGAACCTCTTCTCAAGAAGATCTTTTCCACCAAGGACCTCACCATCTTTACCCTGCTTCCCCTGACGGTTTTTCTCATCTTTTGCGTCCGGGCGATCTGCCGGTTTCTCAATGATTATTTTATCCGTACCGCCGGGGAGCTGGCAGTCCAGGATATCCGTAACGATGTGTACCGGAACTGCATGCGGCTGGGGCTCCGCTTCTATCACTCTCAGACGACCGGCGGGCTCATGTCCCGTATTCTTAGCGATGTGGCGGTGATGCAGGGAGGGATCGCCAACGTGGTTACCGGGGTTTGTCGGGACGGTTTTTCCGCCGTTTCCCTCCTTGCGGTGATCTTTTATCGCAACTGGCGTCTGGCTCTGATTACCTTCGTCGTCATACCGGTTTCCGTATTTTTCGCGCAGAAGCTCGGCAAGCGGATCAAGCGCCTCTCCACCGAAAGCCAGGAGAAGATGGGGGATGTGGCTGCGATTCTTCAGGAAACTTTTTCGGGAATAAAGGTCGTCAAATCTTTTGGCCTGGAGAGCTGGGAGACCGGGAGATTCACTGCTGCAACGGGCGGTTACTACCATTTTGTCCGGAGGGGGATCAAGTATGCCGCCCTATCGGCGCCGATTACGGAACTCATAACCTCCCTGGGAATTTCAGCCGTGATCTGGGTGGGGGGGAAGATGGTGCTGGACGGGACGACCACCGCCGCCGAGTTCTTCTCCTTCCTCACCGCCATGGCGCTTGTTTACAAACCGGTGAAGAGCCTCAATAACTATTACAATACGCTCCAGACCTCTTCCGGCGCCGCTGCCAGGATTTTTGAGATCATTGATGAAAAGCCCGAGCTTATGGACGCCCCGGATGCGATTCCCCTGCCGCGGTCCCGGGGGGACGTGGAGTTTTGCGGAGTTTCCTTCGCCTATGATGATGAGCCGGTTCTTAACTCCATCTCCCTGGCGGCGAAGTCCGGAGAGATCGTGGCGTTGGTGGGGCCATCGGGAAGCGGCAAGAGCACCCTTGTCTCGCTTCTCAGCCGGTTCTATGATGTGGCCGACGGCGTTATCCGCGTCGACGGGGTGGATGTTCGCAACATCCGGATGGAGGATCTGGTCAGGCAGATCGCCTTGGTGGATCAGGAAATAACGCTTTTCAACGACACCATCGCCAACAATATCCGCTATGGAAATTTCCGCGCAACGGACGGCGAGGTGGAGGACGCGGCTCGAGCCGCTTATGCCCACGAGTTTATCGCAACCCTGCCGGAAGGCTACGCCACGAATATCGGTGACCGTGGGGTGAGGCTATCAGGCGGGCAGAGACAGAGGGTTTGTATCGCCCGGGCCATTTTAAAGGATGCGCCGATTCTGATCCTGGACGAGGCCACCAGCGCCCTGGACACCGAGAGCGAGCAGACGGTGCAAAAGGCGCTGAACAACCTGATGACCAACCGGACCACCTTCGTCATTGCCCACCGTCTTTCCACTATTCTCCATGCTCATAAAATTCTGGTGCTGGATGGCGGCAGAATTGTGGAACAGGGAACTCACACCGGACTGCTGGCTCAGGGGGGGCTGTACCGGAGGCTCTGCGAGATGCAGTTCAAGGATGCGTAAGAGCCGTTCTACGTTCTATGCTCTAAGTTGATTCACAATAAAAAATATACGAACCGTCTGTCATCCTGAGCAATGCGAAGGATCTGCTTTTAAACAGAAGCAGATTCTTCGCTATCGCTCAGAATGACATCTTTCGGAAACATCAGATCGTCTTTGTCGTGAATTACCTAAGTTCTACTCCGGGTTTCTTTGCGTCCTTTGCGTCTTTGCGGTAAAAAGGTTTGTCCTTGATCTATTCATTCGTTCTTCTCCTGGCGTTTCCCGGGGTTGTCTGCTATCACCTTTACCGCTCGCTGAGCCGGGGGAGACGGCCCGCTTTTGCCGAGCGGTTCGGGTTTATTCCCGCTGCGGAAACGGCCAAGGTGGAGAGGCAGGGAACAATCTGGGTTCATGGGGTGTCGGTGGGAGAGACCATGGCGGCGCGGCCGCTCTTGATCGCGTTGAAAAAACGCTATCCGGAAAAAAAGCTGGTGATCTCCAACGTCACTGAAACCGGCAGGGAGGTGGCCCGGAAGCTCTCCGAGCCGGATCTTTGCATCTACTTTCCCTTTGATTACCGTTTTGCCGTTGCCCGGTCACTCCGTAAAATCAAGCCGGAACTTGTGGTGGTGGTGGAGACGGAAATTTGGCCCAACTTCATGGATGAGCTCCGGCGGCAGGGGATACCGTCAGTGCTGGTGAATGGGAGAATCTCCGATCGATCCCTTGGCCGGTATCTGAAATTGTCTTGGTTTTTCCGGCCGGTGCTGGAAAAGTTTACCGTACTCTGCATGCAGAGCGCCGAGGACAGCCGCCGGATTATCTCCATCGGCGCACCCGCGGAGCGTGTAGTTGTCGCCAATAATCTCAAGTATGATCTGATGGTGGCGCCACTCACGCCGGTGGAGAGGGACGCTCTCCGGGAGCGTTACCTCATTCCTTCCGACGTCTTTGTCGTCGTGGCCGGAAGTACCCATCAGGGGGAGGACGAGTCGGTCATCGCCGCCTGCCGGGTGCTCCTTGACAGCGGTAACAAGGTCATCCCGGTGCTGGTTCCCCGCCACCCCGAACGCTCGGCTGAGGTGGCGGAGCTCCTCCGGAAGAGCGGTTTTCGGGGGACTCTCCGTTCCACTCTGGAAGAGCGGCAGACACTCCTTGCACCGGGAGAGGCCCTTCTGGTGGATCGGGTGGGAGAATTGATGAACTTCTATTCCCTGGCGGATCTTGTCTTTGTGGGGGGGAGTTTGGTTCCTACCGGCGGTCACAATCTCCTGGAGCCGGCTTCTCTGGGTGTCCCGGTGCTGTTCGGACCGCACATGTCGAATTTTCGGGAGATCACGGCCCTGGTTTTGGAAGCGGAGGCCGGGATTCAGGTTGCCGACGGCGGCGAGCTGCTCACTCTCTTCACGACACTCCTTGCGGACGATGATCGGCGCAGCCGTCTGGGGCATAACGGACTTGAACTCATGGCGCGTCTGGGGGGCTCAACGGACCGGCACATGCAAGTGATTGAACGGGTTTTCCGTAGGGGCGCGGCATGCCGCGCCCCGGGTGAAGTCACGTGAAAGGTGAAGAATTCTGGCGCGGGGTGGTTTCCGGTGAGCGGCGAGGAGTTGTGGGATCTCTGTTGCTGCTGTTTCTGAAAGGACTCTCTCTCCCCTATGCGCTCCTTCTCCGGCTCCGGAGCTGGGGTTACGCATCCGGTCTTCTCCGCTCCCGGCGCTTGAACTATCCGGTGATTTCGGTGGGAAATCTTGCCGTGGGGGGGACAGGGAAGACACCCATGGCCGAACTCATCGCCCGTTATCTTCTCTCACGGGGGGTACGGGTAGTGCTCCTCTCCCGCGGCTACGGCGGCAGTTATTCAGGGTCGTCTTCCATCGTTTCCGACGGGAAGAGTATCTTCATGACGGCGGCGGAGGCGGGGGATGAGCCGTACCTTCTGGCCCGGGAGTTGCCTGGGCTCATGGTGGTGGTGGGGAGAGACCGTCATATGGCGGGGCTTCTTGCCCAGCGGGAACTTCATCCGGACTGTTTTCTCCTGGATGACGGGTTCCAGCACCTGAGAGTGCAAAGGGAGCTTAATATTCTGCTCCTGGATTGCAGGAGCCCCTTGGGAAATGGCTGGACCCTGCCTGCCGGCCCGCTGCGTGAGCCACTATCGGCAATGGGACGGGCTGATCTCATCGTCTTGACCCGGTGTGAAGCTGGGGGAGCAGTTTCCGATGTCGGCCCCGCGGGGATTCCGGTGCTCTCCGCCATGCATAAGCTCAGCGGGGTTGTTCCTCTTGACGGCGGCCCATGTCTCTCGTTTTCAACCCTGTATGGGGAGCGGGTAATGGCCTTTGCCGGCATCGCTCAACCGGAACGGTTTTTTTCCGCGCTTACCGAAGCCGGGCTGAATCTGGCAGGCATTCTCTCCCTGCCGGATCATGCCCTCTATGATGACCGGACAATCGCCGGAATAGTGCGGATCTTCAGGAGCACCGGGGCGACCTGTCTCGTTACCACGGGGAAGGATGCGGTGAAGCTGGAGCCGCGCCGGAGGCAACTGGGGAGGGTATGGGTGGCGAAGTTGGAGATTGTATTGGAAAATTCGACGCTGCTGATGTCAATGGTGGACGAAGTGACGGCGCGTAAGGTGCAAACAGGTGAGTGAGGGGACCGGCGATATTCAGGTCATCCTCCCCAATTTAAACCGCCGTTTCTCGGGGATCACGGCCACGGTGGCCGCGGTGGCGCCGTTACAGGGCCGTACGCTGGGTATCGCCACTGTCGGCTACCCGTTGCCGGTGAACCTGACGCGTCTTGGTTGGCGCGAACTGTTTCGCCTTACGGCTCACCCGCTTCCCAACGGGGAACCGCGGATCTTTCATGCGCGTCGCAACATGGAGATGCTGGCGGGGCTCGTCCTCAAGCGACTGTTACGGCGCCGTTTGCGGCTCCTCTTTACCTCCACTGCCCAGCGTCACCATAGCCGTTGGACCCGTTACCTTTACCGCCGGATGGATTTTTTGCTTTCCACTTCACCTCGCGCCGCTTCTTATCTGGAGCGGCCTCCGGCGGTGATCATTCCTCATGGCGTGAATTTGGAGATCTATCGCCCGGAGACGGACCGCGCCGCTGCCTGGCAGAGTTCCGGTCTGCCGGGAACCTTCGGCATCGGTATTCTGGGACGCGTGCGGCCTCAGAAAGGGTTGCGCGAATTCGTCGAGGCTCTCTGCGAAATTTTGCCGGAGGCGCCGGAAGCCACCGCGGTGATCATCGGCGAGACTACCGCACCCTTTGCACCTTTCGAGAAAAAGCTGAAAAGATATATCCGGGATCGTGGTCTGGAGGGGAGGTTCTGCTGGCTGGGGAAGCTTCCCTTTACCGAACTCCCCGGATGGTTTCGCCGGCTGTCGCTGGTGGCGGCCGTGCCTCATAATGAGGGATTCGGTTTGACCTGTCTGGAGGCCATGGCCAGCGGCGCCGCCGTGGTGGCCACCCGCACCGGAGCTTTCGAGCTGCTGCTGCGCGATGGTATCGACGGCAGATTGGTTCCGTGTGGCGATACCGGGGCGCTCACGACGGCGTTGGCCGAGCTTCTGGCGGATCGGCAATGTTTGGATAAGATGGGTAAAGCCGCGCGGGCTCGCGCCGAGGCGCACTTTTCCATAAAGGGAGAGGCCGAGGCGCTTAATGCGTTTTACCGTTCGTTGCTGGGCAACGTTTGACGTATCATCGGTTCGGCGCGGGCTGAGCCGCTAATTCATATCCGTAGGTTGTAACTACACAGCTTTCGCATGCAGGTCATACCCATGTCGGCAAAACCCGGGCAGAAAAAAATTCTTGTTCTTCGGTATCGTTTTCTCGGTGACACCATATTGACCGTCCCTTTTTTCCGGAACTTGAGACGCGCTGAACCGGATGCCTGGATTGTCTGGCTGGTTACACCCGGTTCCACCGATGTGGTAGCCGGGATTCCCTATGTGGACGAGTTTATCCATTGGGATCCGGTCACCACGTACGCCGACAGTTGGGGGACGCACCGGACTCTTGGCGACAAGCTGGGTTTTATCAGAGATCTTCGTCGCCGGCGTTTTGACAAGGCCTACGTCCTCAAACGCTCTTTTTCCAGCGCCATCATCGCCTTTCTTTCCGGGGCAAGGGAGCGGGTAGGGTTTGCCACGGAAGGGCGAAGTTTCCTTCTGACTCGGAAGACCCCCTATCTGCATGAGCAGCATGAAGTTCAAAATTTCCTGGATGTGTTGCGGGTTGACGGTATTCCCGTCATTGACGACTATCTGGAAGCATGGCTTTCGGCCGGGGAACAGCAGTTTTCGGAGGATTTTTTTTCCGGGGCCGGCGTTGCTCCGGGTGAAAGAGTCATTGCGATTCATCCCTTTGCCTCCAATCAGATCCGCGCCTGGCATGAGGATGGGTTCGTGACGGTGGCCAATCGTCTTCAGGAACGGTACGGTTGCAGAATTCTTCTTGTGGGCGGCGGAAGGGACAGGGTGCTGGGGGAGTATCTGCGGGAAAGGATCACCCCCCCGCCGATCATGGCCATCGGGACCACCTCCTTGCGTCAGACCATGGCGTTATTGACTCGATGCACTCTTCTCATCTGCAATGACAGCGGCATCATGCACCTGGGCGCCTCGCTCAAGGTGCCGCTGGTCGCCCTGTTCGGTCCCCAGTCGCCGGTGAAGTTCGGCCCCTGGAGCACCAATTGCCGGGTCATCCATAGTGATCTTCCTTGCAGCCCCTGCAAACAGAAATTTTTCACCGAATGTCTCCCTTCGGGACGGGGAAAACCGGAGTGCCTGGAGGCCATTACCATTGATCGGCTGCTTGAGGAAACGGAACAACTACTGAATGTGGATCCGTGCTGATTTCGGTCGTACGCGCAGGGCGACCGGAGCCATCGGTCGTTGTCCGCCCTATCACCGCCGAAAGAGGAGAACATGACATGACCCGCAGCGCTCACGGTATATCCGCCTTCGTTATCACCAAAAACAATGCACTCAAGATAGGCGCCTGCCTGGAGTCACTCCGGTGGGCCGATGAAGTCGTTGTGGTGGATGATTTCAGTACCGATGGAACCCCGGACATCTGCCGCGGTTATGCCAATGTTTCTTTCTCTCAAAATGATTTTCAGGGTTTCCGGGAGCAAAAAAATCAGGCCATGAAGCTGGCGCGCAACAACTGGTTACTGAAGATCGATGCCGACGAAAGAGTCAGCGACGCCATGCGGGAGAACATCCTGGCGTTGACCTCTTCCGATCTCACCACCTTCTCCTGTTTCGAATTCCGGCGACTCACCTCCTTCTGGGACCGGTGGATACGGCATGCCTCATTTTACCCGGATTATTGCCCTCGTCTCTTTGATCGGCGTCATGGGGAGTGCAGGGGGATCAATCCTCACGACAAGTTCATGACCACCGGCAGGACCAAACGTCTGGCAGGGGATATCCTGCACTTTCAGAACTGGAGCCTTGACACCTATGCTTCCCGGACAGTACTCTACTCCACTATTTCGGCGGAGGAATATTTTAAACTGGGTAGACGGGCCAAATGGTATCATGCGACCCTTCGTCCGCTCTATACGTTTCTCTATCGCTATTTCATCAGGTTGGGCTTCCTCGAAGGAAGGCGCGGTTTTGTTATTGCGGTCATGGGCGGGTACGGCACCTTTGTCAAGTACATGAAACTTTATGAACTGCAAAACGGTCTGGGTAGGGCGGAGCGGATGGAAGATGTCCGTTGATTGGTTGAAACAGCATAAAGAAAGGATGTTACATGAGGCTGAACGGTAGAAAGATTATTTTAAGAGTCGTTGAGGAAATAGATAGTGCATTTATTTTGTCTTTACGAGTAGATGAAACAAAAAATAAATTTCTCAGCAATGTTGAGGCTGATCCGGATAAGCAGATAGAATGGGTGCGAAGCTACAAACTGAGAGAATTGGCTGGAGATGAATATTATTTTATCATAACATCGTTGGACGGCGAGAGCTGTGGCACCGTCCGACTCTATGATTTTCAGGGAGACTCATTCTGCTGGGGAAGTTGGCTTATCAAAAACGGCAGTCCTCCTTCCGCAGGGATAGAGTCTGCGCTGCTGGTCTACGAATTAGCTTTTTATCAACTTGGATTTTCACGTTCACATTTCGATGTCCGCTCGGATAATGTCAAGGTTAGAGCTTTTCACGAACGGATGGGGGCACAACGTCTGCGCGAAAATGAACTGGAATGCCACTACACGTACAGCAAAATAACCTATGAGAAGATCAGGTCAAAGTATTCAAAGTATTTGCCTGCATGACGGAACGGGGATTGCTCATGTGGATTGAAGAGTGCAAGATTGTTGAACTTCCTAAAATATTGGATCCGCGTGGCAACTTGACTTTTGTGGAAGGGGGGCGTCATGTTCCTTTCGACATCCGGCGCGCCTACTGGATTTATGATGTTCCGGGTGGGGAGATGCGGGGTGGGCACGCCTACCGCCGGAATCGTGAGATCATTATCGCTGTTTCGGGAAGCTTTGACGTGGAAGTCGATAACGGGAGCAGTGTAATCTGTCACCATCTCAATCGTTCCTACTATGGGCTTTACCTGCCGTCGCTCCATTGGCGTGCGCTGGTAAATTTTTCCACTAATTCTCTCTGCCTCGTTCTTGCCTCGGAAGAGTATGGAGAGTCGGATTACCTTCGCGGTTATGACGAGTTTACTGTCGAGCGGGGGTTGTAATGTCCAATGTGTTTGATTGTTCTCTCATGGAACTGCCACGGATAGCAAGCGCCAGCGGTAATCTCACTCCCGTATACGGCGGAAAGAGTCTTCCCTTTGAAATAGAACGAGTCTTCTACCTGTATGACATCCCTGGGGGGATAGCCCGTGGCGGGCATGCCCACCGGCAACTTCATCAGTTCATCGTTGCCGCCAGCGGCAGTTTTGATTTTTTGATGGATGACGGGTACAACCGGCGGGTAGTCACCCTCAACCGTCCCTATTACGGGCTGCATGTAACCAATATGATCTGGGGCGAATTGTTCAACTTTTCTTCCGGCGGGATCTGTCTGGTTCTTGCTTCGGCCCACTACGAAGAGGCTGACTATTTTCGCGACTATGATGAATTCCAACAGGCTGTCAGAAGCGGGAGAGAACCGTGAGTGTACCTTTTCTTGATCTTGCCTCCCCCTATGCGGAACTGAGAGACGAGCTCGACGAGGCTTATCACCGGGTGATGGCTTCGGGGTGGTATATTCTCGGGAAGGAGGTCGCCGCCTTTGAGGAGGAGTTTGCCGCCTACTGCGGGGTTCGCCACTGCATCGGCGTCGGTAACGGACTTGACGCTCTCCACCTGATCCTCAGGGGATATGGGATCGGACCGGGTGACGAAGTTATCGTCCCGTCCAATACCTATATCGCGACCTGGTTGGCCGTCACTCATGCCGGGGCGACACCGGTTCCGGTGGAACCCGACGAGGCGACTTACACCATTGATCCGGTTCGACTTGAGGGGGCGATAACTTCCCGAACCAAGGCTATCATTGCCGTCCACCTTTACGGTCAGGCTGCCGATATGGACCCCATCAACGACGTTGCTCACCGTCATGGGCTGAGAGTCATTGAGGATGCGGCTCAGGCTCACGGCGCCGGCTATAAAGGTAAAAAAGCCGGGGGATTGGGCGCTGCCGCGGGTTTCAGTTTCTATCCCGGGAAAAACCTCGGCGCCTTGGGAGACGGCGGCGCAGTGGTAACCGACGATGACACTGTCGCGGAGAGGATCCGTTTACTGAGGAACTACGGCTCCCGTCTGAAATATCATAATGAAGTCAGGGGATTTAATTCACGACTGGATGAACTGCAAGCTGCTTTTTTGAGGGTCAAGCTGAGGAAACTTGATGAGTGGAATGCCAGACGGAGCACTGTCGCCCGGCGTTATCTTCTCAAGTTGAAGCATATTAAGGGGTTGCGCCTTCCTTCAGTGGCGGCGGGAACCGATCATGCCTGGCATCTTTTCGTCATTGGGCATAGCCAAAGGAACGAGTTGGTTGCTTATCTTGGGGAACAGGGGATGAGCAGCTTGATTCACTATCCGATTCCGCCCCATCTCTCGGAGGCATACGCAGACGTTGCTGCTCCCCATGGGGATCTACCCATAGCGGAATTCATGGCCGAAACGGTGCTCAGTCTCCCCATGGGGCCTCACCTGCAAGAGCGCGATGTCGATGCTGTTGCGGTGGCGGTGGCTTCTTTTTGCGCTGGAACTATCGTATCCGGTGAATGATGACTGAAAGGAGTTTTGGTGTCGCTCTCAACCGATTCATCTTCTGACCATGATCGCTTGGTGGAGCATCTGGCGTGGGCCGCTGATCGTTTCAATGCTCTCGCGTCGCGGGCGGGAGATGCGGAGCAGGCGGGGGATCTTCGTTCCGCGGTCGTTTGGGCGCAGATAGCCGCTGATTTCGCCTGGCATCGTCATCCCGGTTTTTATGTTTCTCCGTTTCTTGAGTCGCTCCTGTTGCGGGTGGCAACCTCTCCGGAAATAACCGGATCTCTATGTTTGCCCGACTTGAAAATCCCTGTTTTTGACGGTGATCACTCCAAGACGCGTATTCTTCATGTCATCACAAAAGCCTATGCAACCGGTGGCCATACGAGGCTTATAGAACGGCTCATCAATAACACGACTGATCGTTATGTTCACAGTATTGTCGGTACCGAACAGGAGTCGCCTCTCCCCCCTTGGTTGAGCTCGGCAGTGACATCAAGTGGGGGCTGGTATAAATTTTTACCCCTTATAACCACAAATCTGCTGAAACGTGCACGGATACTGAGACAGTTCCGATATAACTGGGCCGATATTGTCTTTCTCCATACGCATCCATCGGATGCTCTGCCCACCGTGTCATTTGGAATTGATGGTGGCCCGCCGGTGCTGTTGGTCAATCATGCCGATCATGTCTTCGGATTAGGGTCTACCGTGGCTGATGTTTTCGCAGATCTGCGTCTCTCCGGACAGGCCGTTTCACGAGCACGTCGTGGTGCTCGTATCTCAAAAATTTTGCCGATTCCTTTAATTGAACCACCGAATCGGACGCCTGATTCTCTTGCCAGGGAAAAATTGCATATTGACCGTGATTCGGTGATCCTCTTGACGATCGCCTCATCGTATAAGTATACGGCATTTGGCGGTTATGATTTCATTGCTACGGTTACGGAGGTTGTCGCCCGCCATAAACAGGCTATTTTGCTGGTAGTTGGACCGAAGGCACAAGGTCGGTGGCTGGAAGCTTCCAGGCGAGTTGAGGGGAGGATTCGAGTTCTTGGTCGACAGAATGACCTGCGGATCTTTCACGATTGCGCCGATATTTATCTGGACTCATTTCCCTTCGCGTCTCTCACCTCCATGCTGGATGTGGGACTGCGCGGTTTGCCGGTTATCGGTCTGAGAAACCCGGATGCTCCCATTTATACGGACTTGGATCTCACTCTCGGACCGTCGCAGACACACGTCGGCTCTCGTGATGAGTACCTTACGCTGCTGGGTAAAATGATTGAGGATGAGAAGTTTCGCCATGATAAAGGGAGAGAGTGTCGGGAGCGAATCAGAGGGAGCCACCTGGTTCCCGGATGGGATGTTTATCTGCGGGGGGTGATGGCGGCGTTGCCCAAAAGTCACCGTGTCAACCGCCCCTTGAAGCTGTGCGGGAAAACGGACGCAAACGATACTTTTCTGGCGGGATTCAATGATCTTACGGAGGCAGGGTACAGTGTCGATGTTTCCATCGGCAAGCATGCGCGCTTGTTACCCTTTGCCGAACGCGGCCAATTGTTGCTCCAGGGGCTCCGGAAGGTGGATGGGCGGAAGCTCCTCCCCCTCAAGGCTTACCTGGGAGAGTTTCCCCGTTTTCTCGTCAAGTCTTTTCTTGCGTCGTTGGGCAAAAAATGAGTTCCGGATCGGGACGCTCATGTCAGGGGGGTGTCATGCTTGCCAAGTCCGTTTCCGTGGTAATACCGACGTATAATGGGCTAAGTCTCCTGGCGAAGAATCTCCCGCCGCTGTTGGCGGCATTGGCTGGTCATGCCGCATCCGTGGAAATAATTGTTGTGGATGATGCGGGAAATGACGATACTCCCGTCTTTCTCAGGGAGCATTTTCCGAACGTTACCGTGATTGTCAATGCAAGCAATCTTGGGTTTGCGAAGAGTGTGAACAAGGGAATTTTCGCTTCCCGTCACGAAATTGTCCTGGCCTTGAACAATGACGTTACGGTTACGGTTGATTTGCTTGCCAAGGCCTTGAACTGGTTTCACGACCCTTTGGTCTTCAGCGTCACACCGAATATGGTGGACCAGCGTCATGGGAAAAGTCAGGCGATTACCCGTCTGAAGCCGGGCATCTGCTGGTTCAACGCTCTCCATCTCCAGCCTTCGGATTTGGGTGACTTACAGGGAGAGATCCCCCTCTTTTTTGCCTCGGGCGGCGCGAGCTTTTATGACCGAGAGAAGCTCATCCTCCTCGGCGGGTTTGATCCGATTTATCACCCGTTTTACGTGGAGGATCTGGATCTTTCCTACCGTGCGTGGAAGGCCGGATGGAAGTGTCTCATGGAACCGGGGACGATTGTGTATCATGAAACGAGTTCCACCATCGGGAGCCTCCACAAGAAGCGAAAGATAAAGTTTATCGGCGACCGTAACCGCACCCTGTTTCTCTGGCTCAATATCACCGATGTATCCATGATCACGCGTTATTTTCTCTTTTTGCCGTTTTCGCTATTATACGATCTGGTCGCCTTTCGTAAATACAAGTTCCTCGGTTTTTTTTCGGCAATGGCCTATCTGCCGAGAATCATGGAGTTACGAACGAAAAGAAAGAAATTGTTCAAGGTTCGGGACAGAGACGTACTGATGACGATCGGTTTGTCGGGCCCGCCCCGCGGGAAGTGACATGAAAGTTCTGCTTGTAAATAATGACAAGGGGTGGGGTGGTGGTCAGGAACACCTGAAAGAGCTGTCAGCTCGGATCGCAAAGATGGGATGTCGCCCCTCTTTTCTGTGCCGCAGCGGTTCGCCTTCCGAGGAGGTCTTCAGGTCGCTGGGGTACCCCGTGTATTCTTTTGAAAGAAGTATGACCGGCATACTCCGTATGCTTGTTTCCATGGCGATGGTTATCAGACGTGAAAGTTTTGATATACTGCTTGTCGCCCGGGAGCATGATTTGCCGGCGCTGGTCCTGGCCTGGAAACTTGCCTCACCATTCAAGAAGCTGGGAAAACTGGTCGTTTGTTTCCACACCGCGACTTCTCGCCGGTTGCCTTTTCTTTGTTTTGCGGATGCCGTGGTTTGTGTTTCATCATATGTGCAAAAAGCGTTACGCGCCGGCAATCATCTGGCTGCCCAACGAATGAGCATTCTTCATAACGGAATTGATTCCACCGACGAACTCGCACCGGAAAAGTTTTCTCCTCGGAGAAAACGACGTTTTTTTCAAGGAGAGGGGTTTCCGCTCATCGGCATGGTCGGTGCTTTCTTCAAGAATCAACTGGAACTGCTGGAGGTCATTCCCTTGGTGAAAAGGAAGTTTCCCGCGTTGAAGCTGGCTCTTGTGGGAGACGATTCCGATTCAGGGTTGACCGGGCCGATACGGGAAAAAATTTATTTTCTTAATATCGCCGATGATGTGATCTTCACGGGAAAAGTGCCCCACGAAAAGCTTTCCGACATCTATTTTGATTTAGATCTTTCGGTGAGCACTTTTCGTAACGAGGGGTTCGGGCTGGTTCATTTGGAGAGTCTCTCCGCCGGGACACCGGTGGTTTGTTACGATGAGGGAGGTCAGCTTGATATATTCGGCGGAACCTCCACCGCCGTCGTGGTAACAGGCGGTCCGGAAGAGTTTGCCGCGGCCATTATCGGATTACTTGAAAATGATCAGAAACGGATGGATATGGGGCGCGAGGGGCGCAATCTTGTTGAAAGACGGTTTTCCCTGGAGCGGATGGGTAGCGATTATGTGACTTTATTTCGGAGGATGCATGGTGACTCTTGAAAAATCAGGCGACCAGTTCAACATCGGCCATATCTGCACCACTGCCCAGTGCGAGGCCGGGCGGGGCGACAAGGTCGCTCTCCGCTGGATATCGGCGGCGCTGGAGCGAACCGATTTTACCTTCAGCGAACTTGACCGACAATCAAACCGGTTCGCCAACGTCCTCGGGGGGCTGGGGTTCCAGCCGGAGGAGATTTTTTTCACCTTTCTCCCCAAGGCCACGGAGCAGTTCTTCGCTTTTCTCGGCGCCCTCAAGGCCCGGGTCGTCTGCGGGACTCTCTTTGCCAATTTCGGGGAGGAGGCGCTCCTGGACCGATTGGGGGACTCCCGGGCCAGGGGGATACTCACCAAAAAGCATTTTCTGAAAAAGCTCCTCCGGATCAGGGATCGCCTCCCCAATTTGGAGTACATCATCCTGGTGGACAGCGATGAACATTTGGGAAATGGTGTCCTGAGTTATCAGAGGCTCATGGATGAGGCGTCCGACTTCTTTCAGGTGGCCCACACCGGACCGGAAACTCCGTCGGTGCTTCACTATACCTCCGGTTCCACCGGCAAACCCAAGGGGGTGCTCCACCATCACCGGGCGGTCCTCTCCCAGAGTTATACGGCGGCCCATGTCCTGGATCTGAAGGATGACGACCTGTTCTGGTGCACCGCCGATCAGGGATGGGTCACCGGAACTTCCTACGGGATCATCGGTCCCTGGAGCCTGGGGGTCACGCAGATTCACTACGCCGGCAACTACGACGCCGCCGCATGGTTTGCCTTGCTGGAGCGGGAAGGGATTACGATCTGGTATTCGGCGCCCACGGCCCTTCGGATGCTCATGCGGGAGTCGGACGAACTTTATGGCGGCTTCGATCTTTCCCGGTTGCGTCACATCTACAGCGTTGGAGAGCCGCTTAATCCCGAGGTGATCCATTGGTCCCGGCGGCTGCTCAACCATGATATCTACGACACCTGGTTTCAGACGGAGACCGGGGCGATCATGATCTGCAACCGACCGGGGGTTGAGCTTCGACCCGGTTCCATGGGAACCCCCATCCCCGGTATCCAGCCGGCGATCCTGGGTGATGACGGCGGGGCTATCCCCGACGGGGAGCAGGGGAATCTCTGCGTCAAGGTGGGGTGGCCTTCCATGTTCGCCACCTATCTGAACAACGAGAGCGCCTATGAAAGCAAGTTCCGGGATGGGTGGTATTATACCGGCGACACCGCCCGACGTGACTCGGATGGTCACTACTGGTTCATGGGGCGTAGCGATGACGTCATTAATACCGCCGGGCACCTTATCAGCCCCTTCGAAGTGGAGAGCGCCCTCCTGGAGATCCCCGAGATCGCCGAATCAGGGGTCATCGGCGCGCCGGATGAACTTCTCTACGAGAAGGTGGTGGCTTTCATCTCCCTCCATCAGGGGGTGGAGTATACGACGGCTCTGGAACTGAAGATCCGTCTCCATATCTCCAACAAGGTCTCCTCCATCGCCACTCCCCAGGAGATCAGGGTGCTGGAGCGGATACCCAAGAACAAGAGCGGCAAGATCATGCGGCGGGTCCTCAAGGCGACCTATCTCGGCGCCGATATCGGTGATATTTCAACCCTGGAGGAACAGTAATGATTGCCATGGAAGCCTTGAACGAACTATTCAGGATGGTATTCGATGACGATTCCCTGACCATTACCCGCGCCACCACGGCTAACGACATCGAGGAGTGGGATTCCCTGACGCATATGAATCTCGTGATGGCCATTGAAAAACAGTTCAAGATCAGGTTTCCCCTGGGTGAACTGCGGCTACTCCAAAATGTGGGCGCCATGCTGGATCTGATCAACGCCAAGATCGCCAAATAACCCGAATTACTACGAAAAGAGAGTCGCCGTCAAATCATGCTATTTAATTCATACGAATTTCTCTTCGTTTTTCTGCCGATCTCTCTGACGGTCTATTTCCTGTTAAACCGGATGCGCCTGACCCTGGCTTCCGGCGCCTGGCTCCTCTTCGCCTCGCTCTTTTTTTACAGTTGGTGGAACATTGCCTATTTGCCGCTGATCCTGTCGTCGATTCTCTTTAACTATACGATGGGCGGCCTCCTTATGGATTATGATGCCCGGAGAAAACAGTTTGTCTCCAGGAAGGGGATCATGGTGGTCGGGTTAATGGCCAACATGTTGTTTCTCGGCTACTTTAAGTATATGGATTTCTTTATTCATAACGTCAATGGGTTGTTCCATACAAAATTTCAGCTCTTGAATATTGTGCTGCCGTTGGGGATCAGCTTTTTTACCATTACCCAGATCGCCTTCCTTGTGGATTCCTATGAAGGTTTGGTTGAAGAGAGGAACCTTCTCAACTATGCGCTGTTCGTGACTTTTTTCCCGCACCTCCTTGCGGGGCCCATCCTGCACCACAAGGAGATGATGCCTCAGTTCCAGCGGGTGAGAAACAAGGTGCTCAATTCCCGGAATCTCTATCTCGGGCTTGCCCTTTTTTTTCTCGGACTCTTTAAAAAAGTGATCTTGGCGGATGAATTTTCCCAGTGGGCGGTTGCCGGCTTTGACGGCACGGCGCCTTTGCATTTTTTTGAGGCGCTGCTGACGACTCTCTCCTACACGTTGCAACTTTATTTCGACTTCAGCGGCTACAGTGACATGGCCGTTGGGATCGGTTGGATGTTCAATATCTCCCTTCCCCTGAATTTCAACAGTCCCTATAAGGCGACCAGTGTCATCGATTTCTGGAAAAGATGGCATATGACCCTTGCGCAGTTCATCAACAGTTATCTCTATGCTCCCATTGTGCGCGCCTTTGACACGGTCACCTTCCGGAAATCGATGTTTGCGATAGTTACGGCCATGTTGATTTCGGGTTTCTGGCACGGGGCCGGGTGGACGTTCATTCTCTGGGGGATCATGCATGGTCTTGCCCTCATGATTAATCATGCCTGGCGGAAGCGGAAGATCAAGATGCCTCGCCTTCTGGCCGGTTTCATCACTTTCACCTTCGTCAATATCTCCTTTCTGTTGTTCAGGGCAAAAACTCTCCCGGCTGCTTTTCGGCTGCTCAAGGGGTTGAGCGGGGGGAATGGGGTCATGTTGCATCACTCTCTGGCGAAGAATACCGTCATTGCCAAGCTCGGGATCGTGGGGGTCACTTTCGGAGACTGGCTTGACGGCATCGGTGGGAACGACTGGACCTACATCATGGTCATCATCGGTTTGGTCATCGTCTTCTTCTGCCGCAATAGCAATGAAATCGTCGCAGCCGCCAAGCCAAACTGGAAAACTTTTTTGCTGTTGATCATTACCGCCTGCTGGTCAATCATGGGGATGAGCCGTGTCAGCGAATTCCTTTACTTCCGCTTCTAGGACCGTCACTACCACCATGGACTTCGTCACATTTCAAACCACGTGCTGCGTGGGCAACGCCGGCGGAACTCCGGCGCCATGTCGGCAACGCAGGGGGATAGCCCGGTGAAACTGCTCAAAGGGGCTTATGGCCCATGGCTGCTCCCGTTCCTGACGGTGATGATTTTTTTTGTCACGGGCAATTACCTGATCTGGAAGAACGTGACTGAAGCGTTTCTCGCCGGCAACTCCGATGGCGGCGATCTCTCGCGCCTGGGGTACATCCCCGGCTCAAAAATGTACCGGCACAACCATGATGACCTCCCGCTGCGTCACCTGGAACAGGAAAATTTTCGCCATGACCGGCCGGTTGACGTGCTGACTTTGGGCGATTCTTTTTCCAACCTGGGGGGTGGGGGGAAAAACCGTTACTATCAGGACTACATCGCCACCGTCAACAGGGCCACGGTTCTCAATGTGAGGCCCTTCGCGTCGCTGGGACTCCTGGAGGCACTGGTAGTACTCTGCAATAACGGATATCTGGACAGGGTTAAACCGCGCCACCTCCTCTTCTCGTCATCGGAGAAATTAGCCGTGGAGCGTTTCGGCGCTCCCATGGACTTCTCTAAAAACATCCCTATGGCGGAGCTCCTGACCTATCGCCGCAGCTCGTATGACTATTTTCAGCCCAAGATCGGGTTCGTCAACTTAGGAAATGTTAACTATTTGAAATACCGTTTACTCTATAATTTTTCTCCCTGCGCGATCTGGAGCAATACGTATCAGGCGAAGCTTACGAGAGAACTGTTTTCCGTTGAAAATTCGGATATCCTTCTTTTTTATCGTAACGATTTGAAGGCTATTTCGTATTCAACGGACGAAAAAATGAAAATACTCAACGATAACCTCAATATTATCTCCGATATACTTGCTCGGAAGGGAATAACCCTTCATTTCATGCCCTGTGTGGACAAATATGATCTCTACAGCGATTACATCGCCCATAATAGTTTTCCTCGGAGCACGTTTTTCGAGAAACTCCGGAAGTTGCCGAAACGGTACCATTTTATCGATACCAAGGAGATTCTCAAGCCGGCGGTTGATCGAGGTGAAAAAGATATCTTCTACCCGGATGATTCTCACTGGAGTTGGAAGGCGTCGGAAATAGTTTTCAGTTCGTACCGCTTTTGAATTTCAGTTCAAGATCATAAGTATGTTATTCTCTGCAAAGTGGCGCCAACGGATAAAGGAATCGCCATGCCGATCTACCATTCAATCCTTATCATAAAACCGGGGGCCATCGGCGACCTGCTGCAGATGGAACCGGTTATTCGGGAATTAACGCGGCAGTATCCCCATGCCCGGATCACCATGCTCGTTGGCTCCAGGGTCACGGCGGAACTCTTTCGTCATCATCCCCATGTGGCGGAGACGATACTCTTTGACCGGAAGGGAGAACATCGCTCAGTTGCCGGACTTAGTCGCCTCTGGCGAAGGATCCGGGGTGGGGGCTATGACCTGGTTCTCAATTTTCAGCGGAGTAACGTCAAAAACTGGATACTCGTGTCGGCAGCGTTTCCTTGTAGGGTGCTGATTTATCATAAGAGTCGAAAAACGGTTATTCATGCCGTGGCTGATCATCTGAAGACACTGGCCCCCTTGGGAATCTCAAGCGACGATCTCGGTCTGGAATTTTTTACCTCCCCCCAGGCGGAACTATCGGCTGAGAGATTATTCCGGGAGAATGACCTGACTCATAAGAAGGTTGTCGCCCTTAATCCCGGAGCGAGTCATCCGGTAAATCGTTGGGATCCTCGACAATTCGCTCAGCTGGCGGACAGGCTTGCCGAAGAGTCGGGGATCAACGTCATGGTCATCGGAGGGAAGGAGGATCTTCCTCTCGCCGAAAAAATAGCAGCTTTCAGCCGTTCCCGCTTGCTCCTTCTCACCGGTAAGACGACTCTTTCCGAACTTGGTTCGATCTTGAAAAGGTGTGACCTTCTTGTGAGCGGCGATACCGGACCCATGCATCTTGCCTCGGCGGTGGGAACCAGGGTCGTGGCGTTATTTGGTGCGGCGGATCCGGTCCGAACGGGACCGGTGGGGGAGGGTGATCGGGTGATTCAGTCGGCTACGGTGGCGTGCGTTCCCTGTCGCAGCCGGAACTGCGCCAATCCCCGCTATCTGGAGTGCATGGA
This sequence comes from uncultured Desulfuromonadales bacterium, assembly GCA_903929485.1. GTDB lineage: Bacteria > Desulfobacterota > Desulfuromonadia > Geobacterales > CAIOGM01 > CAIOGM01. The sequence continues at coordinate 1,683 of CAIYUY010000026.1, read as the reverse complement.
AAAAATTGCCGTTGATGAGGTATATGAAGCTGTCACGGGTTTTTTTGAGAAGCGCGATGGACCCTAGAACAGCGTGAATCATTTCACCACGGGGTCATAGAGGATACGGAGAAAGGCCTTTAACAGGATGTACAGGATAAACAGGTTAAGAGTATGAGGATGAGGTTATGACTGAACGGATTGATCTTGCCGGGGTGACCACCTATCCCCTTGCTGCGCGGAAGAACAAGGTGTCACTGGGGCCGGATTTCGCTTCTCCGACCCGTCCTGGAATGACCGTTGCACAGCTCCTTGCGTCGCTTCCCGATCAGCTGGGGGGGCGAACCTTGCGGCGGGTTATCGCCGCCGTGGTGGCGGCCCGGGAAAAGGGGAAGCCTGTGGTGATGGCCATGGGAGCTCACGTCATCAAATGCGGCCTTCAGCCGGTGCTGAAATCGCTCATTGACGCCCATATGGTCACGGCGGTGGCCCTCAACGGCGCCGGCATCGTCCACGACTACGAACTGTCCCTCATCGGCGCCACCAGCGAGGATGTGGGGGCGGTGCTTCATGCCGGAAATTTCGGCATGGCCGAGGAGACCGGGCGCGATCTCAACCGGGCCATTCGTGAAGGGGTGGCAGCCGGACTCGGGTTGGGCGAGGCGGTGGGGCGGTTCATCATCGCCAACGGTAATCCCCATCGGGAGCAGAGCCTCATTGCTACCTGTGTTAACCGGGGGATACCGGTCACCGTCCATGTGGCGGTGGGGACCGACATCATCCATCAGCACCCCACCGCCGACGGGGCGGCCATCGGCGAGGCGAGCTTTCGAGACTTTCGTCTGCTGGCAGGGATCGTGGCCACCCTGGGGGACGGCGGAGTCTACTTCAACATCGGGAGCGCGGTGCTTCTCCCCGAGGTCTTTCTCAAGGCCCTCTCCATTGCCCAGAACCTGGGACACCAGGTGGATCATTTCACCACCGTGAATATGGATATGCAGCAGCATTATCGCCCATTGCAGAATGTGGTCCAGCGTCCCACCGCCGGGAAGAGCCGGGGGTATGCCCTTACCGGTCACCACGAGATCATGCTGCCGCTCTTGGCGGCGGGGATACTGGACGCTCTCCGGAGTTAGAGGCTGTTCTACGTTCTATGTTCTATGTTCTACGTTGAAGAGACGAGGCGGAGCTTTGAAAATAGAGAGGTTTGAGGACATTGAATCATGGAAGGAAGCACGACTGCTCGTGCGTGATGTTTATCTCCCCCTTCAGAACTGCCGAGACTTTGGCTTCAGGGATCAGATACAAAGGGCTGCGATATCAGTAATGGCGAATATTGCTGAGGGGTTTGACCGGGCCAGCAACAAGGAGTTCGTGCAGTTTCTCGTAATTGCGCGAGGATCGGTGTCCGAGGTCAAGAGTCATGCATATGCCGGTATGGATCTCGGCTATTTTGATGGCGATACCTTCACGTGCATATCTGGGCGCTGTACAAAACTGATAAACCTTTTGAACGGCTTTATCCGATTTCTCAGGAGTACCGACAGAAAAGGCTGATGCACTGGCCTTTCAACGTAGAACGTAGAACGTAGAACGTAGAACGTAGAACGTAGAACGTAGAACGTAGAACGTAGAACGTAGAACGTAGAACGTAGAACGTAGAACGTAGAACGTAGAACGTAGAACGTAGAACGTAGAACGTAT
>CAIYUY010000025.1 GCA_903929485.1 uncultured Desulfuromonadales bacterium | reverse complement strand
AGATGGTGACCGCATCGGCCTTGGCTTCGATGAGGGTCCGGAGATTCTGGTCCTTGTCCGGGGTGACCTTGGCCCGGCGGGTGGAACCGAAGGCGGCGATCTTGGCCTGGTGCAGCTTCTCCTTGCGGATCTCCTTGAAAAAGGTGATGTCCTTGGGATTGCTCCCCGGCCATCCTCCTTCTATATAGTGGATGCCGATTTCGTCCAGCTTGTGGGCGATCCGGATCTTGTCCTCAACCAGAAAAGAGATGTCTTCGGCCTGCGTGCCGTCGCGCAGGGTGGTATCGTACAATTTTACCAGGCTCATGCCATCACCTCGGATGCAATATGGTCGGAATCAAACAGCATCAAAACATAGCCACTATTCCCCGCCGGCCAGGCCGAAGGCTTCGTGGAGGACCCTGACTGCCAGTTCGGTGTACTTGGCGTCAACGATCACGGAGATTTTGATCTCGGAGGTGGAGATCATCTGGATGTTGATCCCCTCCTTGGCCAGAGTCTGGAACATCTTGGTGGCGACCCCGGCGTGGCTTCGCATCCCCAGGCCGACGATGGAGATCTTGCTGATGTTTTCGTCGGTGACCAGATCCTCCGCCGCCACTTCCGTGGCGATCTCCCTGGTGACCGCCAGCGCCTTCTTGAAGTCGGCCTTGGTGACGGTGAAGGTGAAGTCGGTAAGTCCCGCCTCGCTCACATTCTGAACGATCATGTCCACCGAGATGTTGGCGTCGGCAAGGGGGGAGAGGATCTTGGCCGCGATCCCCGGCGTGTCGGGAACCCGCATGACCGCGATCTTTGTTTCATTCTTGTCGTAGGCGATACCGGAAACGAGAATCGATTCCATTTCTTTATCCTCCTTGGTAACCATGGTTCCGGGATTGTCATTGAAGCTGGAGCGAACGTGGATATTCACGTTGTATTTCTTGGCGAACTCCACGGAACGGATCTGCAGGACCTTGGCCCCCAGACTCGCCAGTTCCAGCATCTCGTCGTAGGAGACCTTCTCCACCTTCCTGGCCGAGTCGCAGATGTTGGGGTCGGTTGTGTATACCCCGTCCACGTCGGTATAGATCTCGCAGACATCGGCTTTCAGCGCCGCGGCCAGGGCGACCGCCGAGGTGTCCGATCCGCCGCGACCCAGCGTGGTGATGTTACCCGCGGCATCGACCCCCTGGAATCCCGCCACCACGATGATGGTTCCTTCCTTCAGGTCGGCCCGCATGTTGGTGTCGGGGATCTGGGCGATGCGGGCCTTGCTGAAGGCGCTGTCGGTGAGGATGGGGACCTGCCAGCCGTTGTAGGACTTGGCCTTGTATCCCATTGATTTCAGGCAGATGGCCAAAAGCGACATGGAAACCTGTTCGCCGGACGCCACCAGCACGTCGTACTCGCGGCTATCGGGAAAATCAGATATTTCGTTGGCTAGCGCCACCAACTTGTTGGTTTCACCGGACATGGCGGAGACGACGACCACCATGTCATTACCGGCATCGTAGCTCCTGGCAACCCTGCGGGCCACGTTGCGGATCCGTTCGATGCTTCCCATCGAGGTGCCGCCGTATTTCTGAACGACAAGAGACATCTGGAAATTCCTCCTTTAGCTAGGGTGGCGCCGAGGGCAATCCCACCGTTTCGTCCATTTGCCTTAATAGCAAGAATTACCGTCGGGGTCAAAACATTTTTTGCACTACTTCAGATAACAAACTGATTTTTCGCTCATACCCCGCGCCGTGGGGGGTGAGGGTGATTTTCCGGCGCTCCTCATCCTCAACGATCAGCGTTATCTCCAGACAGTCGGGGGAAAGCTCTCCCGCAAGGCGTTCGGGCCATTCCACGAGGCAGACCCCTCCCCCGCTGAACTGTTCCTCAAAGCCCAGGTCCCGGAGTTCTTCTCCCGGTTGGAACCGGTAAAAATCGAAATGGTAAAAGGGGCACCGTCCCTGATACTCATTGAGGATGGTGTAGGTGGGACTGGTGACGGGAACGGAGCGCTCCAGACCCAGGCCATGGCCAACCCCCTGGGCGAACCGGCTCTTTCCGGCTCCCAGTTCCCCCGATAGGGTCACGACATCTCCCGGTTCCAGGAGCTTCCCCAGAAGTTCCCCCAGGAGTTCGGTTTCTTCGGCGCTTCGCGTGGCGACAGTCATCTGTTTTCAGGAGTTCATTGTCCGGATAAGATCGATGCGGGAGACGATCCCCACCAGTTTTTTCCCGTCCATCACCGGAACCGCATTGACCCGCTGTTCGGTCATGATGTCGGCGGCCCTGCTGACGGGATCTCCGGAGGCCACGGTGACGATATCCCGGGTGAAGATGTCCCCCACGCTCTGCCCCGTGACCTTTTTTAGCTCCTTCTCGAATTTCTTGTCGCTTTCCAGGTAGATGACCCAGTCGAAGAGGGAGATGACCGTGGGGATATGCAGGCTTTTGTCCTGACCCACCAGGTCGGTCTCGGTGACGATCCCCAGCAGGTTTCCCGTTCCGTCCACCACCGGGATGCTCCCGACTCGATGGGTGGTGAAGAGGTTCGCCAGTTCCCGAACCGAGGTCTCGGTGGTTACGGTAATCAATTGCGTGGTCATTATTTCACCGACGGTTTGCATGGAATCTCCTGTGACCTT
>CAIYUY010000024.1 GCA_903929485.1 uncultured Desulfuromonadales bacterium | reverse complement strand
GCGAAGAATCTGCTTCCTCACCCTTAGGGACTCAGAATTTATTTATATACCGTTTTCAATGTAGGGGCAAAGCAAACGTCTCACCTGCTTTGCCCTTGTTGCCGCGAAGATCAAAGGCGGGCGAAGCAGAGGAAACTTGCTTCGCCCCTACTTTCTCGTTCCCAAGCTCCAGCTTGGGAACGCCGATGTCTACAAAGCTCCAGCTTTGTGAGATTCAGGAGATCAGGAACCATTTACCGCGTCATCCCAGAAGCTGGAACTTCATCCGCAATTATGTTCCCAAGCCGGAGCTTGGGAACAAGAGAAAAACCGGAAGTAATCGAGTGGCCTCGGAGTGAATAAAGAGGTTGATCCGCGTCCATCCGCGTTTATCCGCGTACAACGGTTTTGAATTTTAAAGTTTGCTCAGTTTTTGTAAAGAGTGAAGTTGTAAGCGCCTAAATGCTGTCATTGCGAGCGAAGCGAAGCAATCCGGTATCTCGCTAACATCCTAAAACTACCAAGATTGCTTCGTCGCTTCGCTCCTCGCAATGACGTATTGAAAGAGAACTTGCGACCGAAACCATGGATCCCCGATAAAAGCATTCGGGGATGACAGACTTTTTGAGGTGTTTGGGATGATGCTGAATGGAACAAGGGGCACGGCATGCCGTGCCCCTACGTGTAAATCCATGAAAGGAGAGAGAATGGTTAAAAAGGAAGGAAATAAAAAAAACTATTTTCGAGAACGTGACGAGCTCTTGGAACTCTCCTCCATTTTTGCTTTCATATCGGCGATTTCCGTTTTGAGAATCTTCGTATTGGCGTCATCGAGTCCCACTGCGGTAGAGTAATTTATTTCAATAAAGTGAGTCGCCCCATGTTTTGGCTCCGGCATTCTGTTACAACTGAGGAAATTACCGCTTATCCCCTTCTTTGGAATCTCCGCATACATCAATAAACGTCCATCTTCATTTTGGGTCAGGGTCACGAAGATCTCCAACCCCCTCGGTGTCAGTATCTTGAATGTTTTACTCACTGGTACCCCTCTCGTCTCTTTCAAACTATTAATGGCGAAAATTCGCACAAAAACTCCAACCCTCCCCCCGGGAGAGGAATACCGCTCTCCTCTCCGCACTCATGATAGGTCACGGGTTTTTTTGACTATAACTCGGTTCTCCGCCGAAATCAATCTCGACTTCCATTGTCAACAGTCAACAGACAGGTAACCCCGTCAGGGGAGGCCTTGTCCGGATAGCTGTCGACGGCATGTTCCGTCCGGTTCGCCATGACCGGAACGCACCTTCAGGTCATTTTCTTGACAATTCCCCCCCATGGATTACATCGGAAACCGTGCGGAATTCGACCTTTGCCATCAAGGGGCTAACCATGAATAATACCTAATCAAACAATTACCGATGGTTGTCGTCCCGATAATCTTGATGCACTCGCAAATGCTGTCATTGCGAGCGAAGCGAAGCAATCTCAAAACTGGCAATCTGCTGAAATAAAAGCAGATTGCTTCGTCGCTTCGCTCCTCGCTCAGAATGACATCTTTTGGAATTGTCAGGGTATTGTCTTTGTTGCGCATCACCTAACCGCCTGAATTATCGCCCGGAAACTGCACAAAAATGATAGAATCCAAAAAAAGCGTTTCCGATTCAAGAAGCCCAGAAAACGTCACCGATCAGGGCATGGCATGATCATTGCTAGTTGTCGCATGAATAAATAATCAAAGAAAGCATGGTGAATCCTTTGCCACAGACTACCTACCGGAACTTGAGAAATAAACTGCGCTGTATTGCCGATGGCAACCAACGATGTTACGCGGATGAACTGATCCACGCCGGCGAACAACTGCGAACCGCCGTGGCTGGACGGGTTTCTCCGGCCGAGATTCATGAATTCGATCAGCGCAACCGCGACCGTTGGGTTCAGGAAAAGGGAGCCTCGGTTCCCGAAGGGTCAACTGTTCTGGATATCGGCGCCGGGACGTCCCCCTATCGCCCCCTTTTTGCCCATTGCCATTACACCTTCCACGATTTCAAGGCTTGCACCGGCGCCGATTCGGAAACCTACATCCGCACCCTACCCGCTCCCAACGATTCGTTTGACGCCGTTATCTGCACGGGACTCCTGGAACAGCTGCTTGAACCGCTTCAAGCTGTCGGTGAGATGGCGAGGATACTCAAGCCTGGAGGCGCCCTATTCCTCACCGCGCCTCTGGGATCAGGACCTCACCAATTGCCGCATCGTTATTACGGAGGCTTCACGCCGGAGTGGTACAAAGCCGCGGCCGGGCGGTATTGTCTGGATGTTCTTGAGCTCACGCCCAATGGCGGTTTTTTCAAGCATCTTGCCCAGGAGTGCGCACGTGTCGCATGGACCTTTGAACAACACCGGAACCTTCACGGCGAGCAGGCCGAGGATATCCGCAACCTGTTCAATGAATTGCTCCCGCGCTATCTCCAAGGCCTGGATGAAGCCTGTTTTATCCCTCAATTCACCGAGGGTTATCACGTGGCGCTGCAAAAACCGCCATGCAAAGGGTAACCAGTGAATAGTGCTCCCCTCGTCATTATCATCTTCAGCAAGGATCGCCCCCTCCAGCTTGAGGCAACGATAGGGTCGTTCTTTCTTCACTGCCGGAATCCGGGAGAGATGATAATCCGTATCATCATGAAAGCATCCAATACTCTCTACGAGCAGGCGTACCGGGAGCTTGAAGAGGAATACGCACCGCACTCCGGTATCAAGTGGATAAAAGAAATCGACTTCCGCCGGCAACTGCTGCAACTTCTGCCACCATTTGACTACGTACTCTGGCTGGTGGATGACAACATTTTTATACGTGACTTCGACCTGAATGAATGTCGGCGGTTACTGGAAACCAACCTTGATGCGCTGGGTTACTCTCTCCGTCTGGGCGAAAATACGACCTACTGCTACCCGCTGGACAGGCGGCAGGAACTCCCTGAGTTCAAACGAATCAGTGAAACGACCTGCAAATATGGCTGGACGACCGCAACCCATGATTTCGGTTATCCGCTGGAGCTTTCCAGCTCTCTCTATCGCACCCGCGACCTTCTCCCGCTGCTGGAATCCGTCCACTTTTTCGACCCGAATTCTCTGGAAGCGGCATTGGCGGTTCAGGCTGGATCATACCGCACGGCTTTTCCCTACCTCCTCTGCGGCGAAAAATCCGTAACGTTTTGCAACCCCGTCAACAAGGTGCAAACAACCATGGCCGTGAACCGGGCAGGGAATGACGGATCATATTCGCCGGAGGCTCTGCTGGAACTCTTTAACAAAGGGAAACGGATAGATCCGGCCCCCTTTGACGGCTTCATTCCCAACGCCTGCCATCAGGAACTCCCCCTTACCTTCAAGGAGAGTAGTAACGCCAACCCGAAGGTTTCCGTCATCATTCCTTGCTACAACCAGGCCCATTTTCTGGCGGAAGCGGTTGAATCCATCGTTTCCCAGAGCTATGGGGAGTGGGAGTGCATCATCATCAATGACGGGAGCCCGGACAACAGCTCCGACGTGGCTCGCTCGTTGATCCACCGTTACCCGAAACATGCCATACGATTACTGGAAAAAGAGAATGGTGGAGTGGCCGATGCCCGCAACGCGGGAATAGCCGCGGCGCGAGGTGAATGGGTGCTTCCGCTGGACAGTGATGACCTCTTTTTGCCCTCCTTTCTCAAAAAGGCCATGGCCATGGTCCACCGGGATAATTCCGCGGACATACTTTTTGCAAATGTGCGACAGTTCGGGGCAATCAACGGCAGTTGGGTCCCGGCTGACTATTCCGACGAGCTCATGGTGGAGGAAAACTGCATTCCCTATGCAGCCCTCTATCGGAAAAAACTTTGGGAAAAGGTGGGTGGGTATAACCGGGTTCTGGGCAAGGGGAATCTCCTTGAAGATTGGGAATTCTGGATACGACTCTCCGTGCTGCACCCCCACGTTGTCCGAATTCCCGAGTTCCTTTTTCGGTACCGTATTCACCAGCAGAACAGCTACTACAGCGTCATCCAGCCGAATTTCAAGGTCGTTCACGCCATGATACTGACGGCAAACCCGATCATCCATCCCAGGGAACAGATCGTCGCCGCCTGGAATCAGATCGCGGTTGCTCCGCCGGAACTACGGAACAGGATTAAGGCCGCGCTGGAAAGATACCCGGAAGAGGCTCTCCCTCATTTCTGGCGCGGACTCATACATGAAGGTGACGGTCACCTTGAACAGGCGATCGATGAGTACGAGCTCGCACGGAGAAACTCTTCAACCGAAGATTGGCAGATATCCTTTTGCCTCCGGCAAGCAAAAGCCAAGGCCGGGGCAATGACTGTTGATGAAAGCCGTCTCCTCCCCAACCCCTTTTTTGCGCAACAGGCCGCTCCCAAGAGCTACAGCTCCATGTCGGTGGATGGCGAGACTCAGTTCGAATCGGAGCTGCGCACAATCTTCGACACGCTGAGACCATCAACCATCATCGAAACCGGAACGTATCTGGGACAAGGAACCTCTTCCATAATCTGGCGGGCGCTGCGCGACTTTGGGATAAGCTCCGACTTCACCACCATTGAGGTCAATCCGGAACACCATAAACGGGCAAAAGCTTATTTCATCGCTCAGGGGATGAAGATCAGGGCGGAACTTGGGATCAGCGTCCCCCGAAATCTCCTCCCCGACAAAGGGGAAATAACCGATAAATTCATCGCCAACAGGGAATACGAGGGGATCTACTACGATCACCATGAGGCGGTGCGGGCCGAGCTCTATTTTTCCGAGACCGATTTCAACGTAAACGACGATCTCCTCTACATGACGATGCAACGCTACGCCTTCAAACCGGAGTTTGTCCTCCTGGACAGCGCCGGGCATATGGGGTTCATTGAGTTTCAGTATTTCATGAGCCTGATTCAGGGGGATTGCACCCTCATGCTGGACGACATCCATCACTGCAAGCATTACAAGACCTTGCAAACCATCAAGCAGGACCCCCGCTTTGAGATTATCGTGGAATCACGGGAAAAATTCGGCTTCTGTATCGCCCGCTACACCCACGTCAATTCACTCCTCTACATCCGGACCGACCTCATCGGCGATAACGTCATCGCCTCGGCCATGCTCCCCCATCTGCTGGAAAAATATCCGGGTGCGACGATCACGGTGCTCTGTCAGGAGCAGATAGCCGAACTCTATGCTGCCTCGCCTCAGGTGCACCGGATCATCGGCTTCAATCAGGAAAGAGCCTACGCCGAGGAAGCCTATCGGGACTCCATCCTCAAGGAGCTCCGGGAGCTGCATGCCGATCTCTGCCTGAATACCCTCTTCTCCCGAACCCCCCTTGCCGATCTCTTCGCCGTGGCCGCCAAGGCGAGAATCAGCGTCGCCCAGGAGGGTGACCTCTTCAATATTCCCGAGAGCAGTCGCAGTCGAAACAACGGTTACTACACCCATCTCCTCCCCAACGTGGGGGCCATGAAAAGCGAGCTCCAGCGACACCGTGACTTTCTCGCCGGAATAGGGATCGCAAGCGACGACCTGGAGCTCCCCTTCTGGCTCTTTCCGGAAGACGTCACCAGCGTCGACCAACTTTTCAGGGAAAGCGGCCTCATCCCGGAAAAAACCATTGCCCTGTTCGCCGGGGCCCAGGACGGGATAAAGCGATATGAAGGGTACGGCGCCGCCCTGGCCGGGATCTGCCGGGAACAGGGATTCACCGTGGTCGCCCTTGGAGCGAAAAAAGATTACGCCATCAATCAATTAAATCTCGACGCCACGGGCGTTCGAACCCTCAACCTCTCCGGCGCCACCACACTTCGCCAGAGCGGGGTCATCATCAGTCGTTGTCGTCTTGCGGTGGGGGCAGATACCGGACTCGCCCATATTGCCTGCGCCGTGGGAACGGAAAATGTCATTACCCTGGGGGGGTGGCATTGGGGACGCTTCCTCCCCTACTCTCCCCTCACCTCCGTGGTATCCCTCCCCCTGGCATGCTACGGTTGCCAGGGGAGATGCCGGTATGCCCAGGCACATTGCATCTCGGGGATAGCCCCGGAAACCATCGCCCAGGCTCTTCGTCGGACAATTGCCGCGCCATCATCCACGCCGCGACTGTTCGCCCAAGGAAGTGACCGATGGCAGCCCACCGGAGAGGAACCTCACTGGGTCCCGGCGGAGAGCATCCTGAACGACGTAGCTCCGGCATGTTCCTTAATTTATGCCTGATGTTCGAAGTCACCCAGATCCGAAAGTCAACGACACAACCTTTGAACCGCAAAGACGCAAAGTACGCGAAGAAAACAGGGGAAACGGCATAACCCGGAGACTGTTGGTTTACTCCAAATAAAGAGATTTTTTCTTTGCGGTTCCTTTGCGTCCTTTGCGTCTTTGCGGTAAAAAGATTTAGCCTTGTGGGGAAAAATGGATAAACCCGTCATAACCATGTCAACCCTGGGCGCCAACGGCCGGTTCGCCAATCAGCTCTTTCAGTATGCTTTTCTGAGAATCTATGGAAAACTCCACGAAGTCACCCTAGAGACCCCCCCGTGGATCGGCCGGGAACTCTTCGGCCACAATGACCCGCCGATTTCCCGTCAACTCCCCATGGTCAGAGTCGAATCGGCTTCACCGTATCTGGCCGATGCACTGAACCAGGGGTCCCCCACCCCCTTCAAGGATGTAGACTTTTGGGGCTATTTTCAATATCACACAAGATGTTACGCTCCCCACAGGGATTTTTTTCGCGCACTGTTTATCCCCCTACCGGAAGTCGCCGCAAAAACCGATAAAGCAATAGCCAAGTTGCGCCGCCGGGGAAAAACCATCGTCGGAATACATCTCCGACGCAACGATTACGGCTATCAACCTTACTTTATCGCGCCCACGGCATGGTATCGGGAATGGCTTGCCAAGGCATGGGGAAGCCTGAACAAACCGGTGCTTTATATCGCCACCGATGAGCCGGACAAGGTTCTGAACGATTTTTCGGAGTATCACCCCATGACCGCCAGGGAATTGGGAATCCAAGTGCCCGGGGCGGATTTTTATGGGGATTTCAACCTGTTGAGTCACTGCGACATCGTGGCCATATCCAACAGCTCATACTCTTTCGCCGCCTGCATGCTCAATGACGATTGCAAACTGTTCCTTCGTCCGGATCTGAACTCCAGTGGTCTCATTACCTTTGATCCGTGGTGCAGTGAGGTGCTGTTGTATGATGACGGCATCCTGAACGAGGCGCGCGGAGAGCTTGAGAATGGCGACTTCCCTGCATTCAAGACCGCCTGCGACCGCATCATGGAAACGCACCCCTACAACGTCATAGGGTTCGCCTCGGATTTCATGGAAAGAGCCCTGAAACTGAATCATCCCGTTGACGATGTTTCTTGCCTGCTGGGCCAAGCCTTTCAGGAGACAGGGAAGCTGGAAATCGCCAGGGATATTTACGAAAAAACAGTCCGGATCAATCCGAATCACCGTGAGGCGTCAATCCGTCTGGAATATGTCGCCGGAGAAATAACAACTCTCCGGACGAAAGATAGCGACCGTACCGACGACAATAATCAGGAGTTTATCGTGCCCAGCGCAAGAAAACTGAAGGTGCTCCTTCTCTCTCTCCCCGGCCTGAACACGGGTGACCTCCCCCTTTTTCCCCTGGGGATAGGCTATCTCCTTTCATCACTTCGCCAGGACCGGCTCGTGCAGGCGCTTCACTATCAACGAAGCGAACATGTTCAGAGTCAGCTCCCCGACGTTATCTGTGAGTACCTCCCCGACATTGTCGGCCTGACCTGCAGCACCTTCAATCGGGGTCTGGTGCGGGAGACCTGTCAATGGCTTCGCGCTACTCACCCGGAAATACGGATCATTCTCGGCGGCGTACATGCATCCTTCATGCACGAACAGGCGTTACGGGATTATGGAGCCCATTACGTAGTCATCGGCGAGGGTGAGGCGACGCTGCGGGAACTCTGCGACGCCCTGGACAATGACGGAGCGCCGGCCGCCATCAAGGGGATCGCTTATTTGGAGGGGGACAAGCTCGTCAAGACTCCTCCCCGCCGGCCGCTGGAAAACCTTGATGAGCTCCCCATGCCCGATTACTCATTCGCCGGCGACCTCATGCGGAGTAGCGGCATGGGATTCGTCATCACCTCCCGCGGCTGCCCCGTCCAATGCAGCTTCTGCTCCACGGGGAGCTACTGGGGGCAGAAAGTCCGGAGCAATTCACCACGCCGGGTCGTGGATGAAATGGAAGCGCTGGTGGCGACCTACGGCGTCAAAAAGATATTTTTCCACGATGACACCTTCAACCTGGGCGCGACCAGGGTTCGTGACATCTGCACGGAAATAACGTCACGGGGGTTGAACATCCAGTGGGGGGTCTCCTGCCGGGTCAACCCGGTGAGCCGGGAGATGATAGATACCATGGTGGCGGCCGGCTGCCGTCACATCTGCTGGGGGATAGAGTCCGGCTCCCAGGAGATGCTGCAACGGATCGGCAAGAAAATCACCCGGGAACAGATCAAAAACGCCTTTGAGCTCTGCCGGAAACATCTGGGAACCATAACCGTGGGGGCCTTCACCATGGTGGGGAATCCGGGAGAAAACGCCGGAACCATCGCCGAGAGCGTTCAATTCATCAACTCCCTGAAAATGACCGACCCGCCAAGTACGGCGATACTGTACATTCTCCCCGGCACGAAGCTGTACGGAGAGCTCCTGGCGGGGCATCCCCAGCTGGAACGGTACTGGAGCGAGTCGGACAAGGTTCCCCTGTACACCGCTGAAAACTCCCTGGAGCAGCTGAACCAGTGGGCGAGCATGATCTCCCAAGGCGGCTCGATCGTCGAAGTGCCGCGCCACGAGCATTTTTGGAACAACGTTCTGTTCGGAAACATCCCCCAGGCCAAACTTCCCGCTATCTCCTTTATCCATTCGGAACTGAACCAGGTCATCCCCCCCGAAATAAAAAATGATGAGTTCTACTTCCTTATCCAAAAACTGGCCAGGGAAGAGAATATCAGGACTGTTCTGGAAATCGGATCATCCGCGGGGGGGGGGAGCACGGAAGCCTTTGTCACGGGACTGGACGGGAACGGTAATCATCCTCGACTTTACTGCATGGAGGTTTCCAAGCCCCGTTTCACTGCCCTCCGGGAGCGGTATGCCGACAAGGGTTTCGTCAGCTGTTACAACGTCTCGTCCGTACCCCTAAGTAAGTTCCCCTCGGAAACGGAAGTTTCCAAGTTTTACGCCGCCACGACAACGGCCTTGAACAGCTACCCCCTGGAGCGGGTCATCAGTTGGTTACGTCAGGATATTGACTATCTGCAATCATCCGGCGTCCCCACGGACGGCATAGAACGGATCAAGCGCGAAAACAACATCGAACTCTTTGACATGGTGTTGATCGACGGTTCCGAATTTACCGGAAAGGCGGAACTTGACGAGGTTTATGGGGCCAAGTTCATTCTGCTGGACGACATCAACGGTTTCAAGAATCACCGGAACCGCCGGCGGCTCCTGGCCGACCCCACCTACGTGCTCCTCCAGGAAAACTGGAACGTGCGAAACGGCTATTCGGTGTTCAAAAAAAAGGAAGATTCCCTTCCCATCCATTTTTTCACCATTGTCCTCAATGGCGAGCCGTTCATCAGACACCACCTGGAACAGTTTCTAAAACTCCCTTTTCGCTGGCAGTGGCATATCATCGAGGGGGTGGCGGAGCTGAAACACGATACCGCCTGGAGCCTCCCCAATGGCGGGAAGATCAGCGACGCTCTCCATGATAACGGCCTGAGCAACGACGGGACGACAGGCTATCTTGACCTGATTGCCCGAGAGCATCCGGGCAGGATAACTCTGCACCGCAAACCCACGGGACAATTCTGGGACGGTAAACGGGAGATGGTGAACGCGCCATTGACCGCGATAAACGAAGAGTGCCTCCTGTGGCAAGTGGATGCCGATGAGCTCTGGCTCGCCGGGCAGATTGAAGCCATGAGGGAGATGTTCATTGTCTCCCCCCACAGAACCGCAGCCTATTTCCACTGCGACTACTTCGTGGGACCGAGAAAATACGTCTCTTCCCTTGACACCTGGGCGACCTATCCCAAGGACTGGCTCCGGCTCTGGAGGTTCAGTCCAGGGATGAAATGGTCGGCCCATGAGCCCCCCATCATCCTGGATCCGAAAAGGCAAAACCCGGCGCTGCTCTCCCCTTTTTCCCGCGACGAGACCTTACGTCAAGGGATAACGTTTCAGCATTTCGCCTACGCCACCGAAGCACAGGTACGGTTCAAGGAGATCTATTACGGCTACAAGGATGCCGTCTCCCACTGGAACCGACTGCAACAGACGGTAGGTCCGGTAAATCCGGGAGATTTTCTTCCCTGGGCAAGAAACGACGCCACGGTTGAAGAGTGGCCGGCGACAAAGGGTCCGCTCCTCATGGAATCCCTTCCGGCGCAACAGCCGGTCCCCAAGATTTACAGCTCCATGTCCGTGGACGCCGAGACCCGGTTCGAAACGGAACTGCGTAAACTTTTTCGGGAGTTGAGACCGTCAACCATCATCGAAACCGGCACCTATCTGGGGCAGGGGACAACCTCCATCATCTGGCGGGCGCTGCGTGACCTGGGGATAAGCGCCGACTTCACCACCATGGAAGTCAATCCGGAGCACCATCGCCAGGCAACGGCTCATTTCAGAGCCCAGGGGATGAAGATCAGGGCGGAGCTTGGAGTCAGCGTCCCCCGGGAACTCCTCCCGGACAAAGCGGAAATAACCGACAAGTTCGTAACCCACAGGGAATACGAGGGGATCTACTACGATCATCATGAAGCGGTGCGGGCTGAGCTCTATTTTTCAGAAACCGATTTCAAGGTGGCCGACGATCTCCTCTACACGGCCATGCAACGCTGCGCCTTTAAGCCGGAATTCGTCCTGCTGGACAGCGCCGGCCATATGGGGTTCATCGAGTTCCAGTACCTCATGAGCCTGATCCAGGGTGACTGCACCCTCATGCTGGACGACGTGTATCACTGCAAACATTACAAGACCCTACAGCTCATCAAACAGGACCCCCGTTTCCGGATTCTCGTGGAATCCCGGGAAAAGTTCGGTTTCTGCATCGCCCGTTACACCCATGTGAGCTCGCTCCTCCTGGTCCGGACCGATCTCATGGGTGATAACGTCCTGGCCTCGGCCCTGCTCCCCCCTCTGAGGGAAAAGTATCCCGACGCCACCATCACGCTGGTCTGCCGGGAGGAGGTCGCCGAACTCTACACCGCCTCTCCCCTGCTGCATCGGATCATAGGCTTTAACAATGAGAGGGTCCACGGCGACGAAACCTATCGGGAGTCGCTCCTCAAGGAGATCCGTGCTCTTCATGCCGACCTCTGCCTCAACACTCTCTTCTCCCGAACGCCGCTCTCCGATCTGTTTGCCCTGGAGGGTGGTGCAAGAATCACCGTGGCTCAAGCAGGAGACCTCCGTGATATTTCCCCGGAGGAACGTAGGAGAAACAACGGTTACTACAGCCGCCTCCTCCCCAATTCCGGGACGGTAAAAAGTGAGTTCCAGAGACACCATGATTTTCTTGCAGGGATCGGGATAGGGTGCGACGACCTGGAGCTTCCCTTCTGGGCCCTGCCGGAAGACCAGGAGAACGTGGAACAGCTGTTCCGGGAGAGCGGCCTGGTCCCGGAAAAAACCATCATCTTTTTCGCCGGTCCCCGGGAGGGGACAAAGCGGTACGACGGCTACGGGACAGCCCTGGCCGGGATCTGCCGGGAACAGGGGTTATCCGTCATCGCCCTGGGGACGCACCGGGAGCGCGCCGTCACTCAACTGATTCTGGACGCCACGGGGGTTCAAACTCTCAACCTCTGCGGCGCCACCACCATCCGGCAGAGCGGGGTCATTATCAGCATCTGCCGTCTGGCGGTGGGGACTGATACCGAGTTCGCCCATGTCGCCTGCGCCGTGGGAACCCAAAGCGTCATCCTTCTGGGTGGTGAAGAGTGGGGACGATTCCTTCCCTACTCCCCCCTCACCTCCATCGTTTCCCTCCCGCTGGATTGCTACGGCTGCAACGGAAACTGCCGGTACCAGCGGGCGCACTGTATCGCGGGGATCGCCCCGGAAACCATGGCCAGGGCGATTCGCGAGACCCTGGCCGAGTTATCGGACAGGCCGCGACTATTCGCCCAAGGGAGCGAGGGATGGCAGCCGCGAGAAAATGAGCCTCTGTGGGTTCCGGCGGAGAGCATCCTGAGAGAATCTGACGCAACGGTTCAGGGATGCGCCATCATCAACGTATGAACGTGTAGGGGCGAACGGCGTTCGCCCTGACACATGGGCGATATCGTTGAATTCGCACAAGGGCGTATGCCATACGCCCCTACGAAATTTGTGTTAAGCGTTGAAGTTCAGGAACTTACTCTGTATACTCTTTGCGGTGGAGATTAAATAGACGGTAACAGCAAAGGCGCCACCATGACTGCGGATGAATTGTCTGAAATCATACAGCAAGGGGAAAACAGTTCCGTGGAATTCAAGGAGGATGGCGTTCGCCCCGATTCATTGGCTCGTGAGATGGTGGCCTTTGCCAACGGGTCCGGCGGCGTTATCTGCATCGGCATAACGGATACCGGCCAGGCCGCCGGAGCGGATCTGGCGAGAGTCACCGAAGAGTGGGTGATGAATATCAGCCGGACGAATATCGTCCCCCCGCTGCAGGTGGGATATGAGCAGCTCCTTTTTCGTGATCATGTCGTTGTTGTCATTACGATCCCGAAAGGGCCGGACAAGCCGTATCAGAGTGACCACCGCTATCTGATCCGAGTCGGGTCAACCAATCGGACGGCGACACAAACAGAACTTATGAGACTTTTTCAAGTTGCGGGGGTTTTTCATTACGACGGCGTCCCCATTCCCGCAACCGGCATGGCCGACCTGAACATGGCGGCGTTGGACAGCTACTTCTCCCCGTATCACCTG
>CAIYUY010000023.1 GCA_903929485.1 uncultured Desulfuromonadales bacterium | reverse complement strand
GTCAACCGGCGCGGCATAGTTGTCCTGCAGCGTGAAGAGATCTATTTCGTCGATGATTTTTTGTCCATTGAAGGTGATCTGCATCCAATCGGGGTAGACATTGTTCGTGGCGTCGTTCCATCCGCCGCCGGCGGCCCATTTCACCCCTTTCCGGTCGCCGTTGTTCGCTGCTTCGACCGGGTAAGAGATCGCGTCATAGGTAGAAGATGCCGTTGCCACTCCGCCATTGGCCGCCAGGGCCACGTTGGTTCGGATGGCCGGAGCAACAACCGTTACGGTGACCGGTACGGAATCGGTGATGGCTCCCAGGTTGTCGTAGGCCTTGGCCGTCAAGGGGTAGGTGCCGGCGACGACACCGGTCCAGGAATAACCGTAGGGTGGCGCCGCGGCCGTCCCTAACAAGGTGGCGCCGTAGTAGAATTCGACCCGGTCAACAGTTCCGTCACTGTCGCCGGCTGTGGCCGTAAGTGTGATGGCCGCCGGAGCGGTGAAGGTCGCACCGTTGGCCGGGGAGGTCAGGGCGACGGTGGGGGGACTGTTTATGTTGATTCCTGGCGAATACACCTCAATTTCGGTAATCCGGCTGAACCCTCCTATCGCACCGTTCACCACCACCCTGATCCGATCCGTCGTAATTGCCGGGAAGGTGATCTTGCGCCATACGAGATTGTTCCCGGTGATGCTCCCCCCCGGCAGAGTCACCCATTCGGCGCCGTTCCACTGCTGGAGATCAAAGGCGGTAATGCCGTATTTTGTGAAGGTTGTCGTCGGGTTCGGGTCAACCGGCGCGGTAAAGTTGTCCTGCAGCGTGAAAACATCGATCTCGTCGATGATTTTTTGCCCATTGAAGGTTATTTGCGCCCAATCGGGGTAAGCATTGTTCGTGGCGTCGTTCCAGCCGCCGCCGGCGCTCCATTTTACCCCCAGGCGGTCGCCGTTGTTTGTCGCCGCCACCGGATAGCCGGCGCTGTAGGTTGACGAAGCCGTGGCGACGCCGCCGTTGGCCTGAAGCGCCACATTGATCCGGGCGGGAATAACGGCGAAGGCGGCGATCAGGGTATGATCGGCGGTGACGGCGGAGAAGGTGTAACCGGTGACCGCACCCACCGACGCACCGTCAACGGTTACTCCGGTGATAGTATAACCGGAGCCGGGTGTAATGGTAAATGACCGGGTTTCTCCCCGGGCAACCGTGATGGATGTGATGAAGGTCGTTCCGTTGGTGGCGGTTCCGTTCCCGTTCGGTGCTATCGTTCCGCCTGGACCGGCTATTGCCGTCAGAGAATAAAGCGCCGGAAATGTCTTGCTCACCTCGTTGGAGTAGTCGCTTTCATTGCCGGAGCCGTCATAATCGCTGACGGCAAAATAGTAGGTTGCGCCGTCGGAAAGGTTGTCCAGGAGATAGGTGGTGGCGGATCCCATATCCATGCTTTGGGTATAAGCGCGGGAGATGTTCCCCAGGTAGAGTTTGTAGCCCAGGAAGTCGGTGAAGGTGGTTCCGTCACTATTGACCGGCGGCATCCAGGTCAGCTTGGTCTGGGCGCCAAGGGATAGCCCCGCTGCAAGATGAAGCAGCATGAGGGGGATGGCGGCACGGAGGAGACGCGAGCGGTTGACGTAATGTCGGAATGAGAAGCTTTTTGCGTGATCAGTTTTCATGGCTTTAGTCCTCCTTTGTTTGAAGTAGTTGCCACCGGCATGTTTCAATAATACCGCAATTTTTTGTTTTTAAGTTAGAATTATTTTATCAATTTTGTTGGTGGTTGCTTCGCAGCGGTGCAGCAGGGAACGACTCCCTCCGGGGGATGCGAGGGGGAAACCAGACGGTAATGGACACGACCGGCCTTTGATGGTAATATGCGCCACCGTCAAGAGCAGTTCTCGCCACGATGCCGGGGGATAAAGGGATATATGGCGGCTGCTTCCGAACGGCAGACTACCGGGGGATAAAGGGATATATGGCGGCTGCTTCCGAACGGCAGACTGAACTGGAAATGCGTATCGGCTATCGTTTCCGGAAGCGGACCCTCCTGAGCGAGGCGCTGACTCACCGCTCCGCACTCAATGAGTCGGACGGACGCCAAGCCCGCGACAATGAGCGGTTGGAATTTCTGGGGGATGCGGTACTGGGGCTCATGGTGGCGTCGCTTCTGCTGGAGCGGTTCCCCGGCAAGCGTGAAGGGGAGCTGTCGCGGCTTCGGGCCTCCCTGGTGGGTGAAGCGCCCTTGGCCGGAGTGGCCCGCTCCCTGGAGCTGGGGAGTTTTCTCGTAATGGGGAAGGGTGAACGGCTCACCGGCGGCGCCGATCGAACCTCCATCCTGGCGGACGCCTTCGAGGCGCTCCTGGCCGCTGTCTACCTGGATGGCGGAGCGGATGCGGCGACTACTCTTGTGGGGCGACTCTTTATTCCTCTCCTTCCCGACCTGGTGTCGGATATGGTGGGGAAGGATTACAAAAGTGCTCTTCAGGAGCTGGCCCAGGCCCGTTTCGGCGCCGTGCCGCGGTATCGCCTGGACAATGTCACCGGGCCGCCCCATGGTCAACGGTTTATCATCTCTGCTATCCTGGGCGAGGAGTTACTGGGAAAGGGGGAGGGGAGGAGCAAGAAGGAGGCGGCCCAGGCGGCGGCCCAGGCGGCGCTCTTGCGTCTGCATCGGCCGTGAGACGTAGAAGGGTCATCGTCCCCTTTTTCATCTCCCATCAGGGATGCCCCCATGCCTGTGTTTTCTGCGACCAGCAAAGGATTAGCGGCGAGAGTGGATCTCTCCCTGCCTCGGATGAAATTCGGGATAAAATTGCTGCCTACCGCGCCTCTGCCGGAGAGACGACGGTGGAGGTCGCCTTTTATGGAGGGAGCTTCACCATGCTGCCGCTCCATCAGCAGAGGGGGCTTCTCGCCCCGCTCCAGCCGCTCCGTGATGCCGGTCAGGTTTCCACAATCCGTCTCTCCACCCGGCCCGATGCCCTGGGCCCCGCGGTCATGGCGCTTCTCCGGGAGTTTCGGGTATCGCTGGTGGAGCTGGGGGTTCAAAGCATGGATGACGCGGTTCTGGCCGGAGCCGGCCGAGGGCACACGGCGGCGGATACGACCCGCGCCTTCAGTGTCTTGGGAGACGCCGGCATTGCCGCCGGCGGGCAGCTCATGCCCGGGCTCCCCGGTGATTCTCCCAACGGGGCGCTTTCATCGCTTCACCGGTTGTTGGCGCACAATCCTGCCTGCTTGAGGATCTATCCCACGGTGGTGGTGGCGGGAACGGAGCTGGCGGCGCGGTTTCGGCGCGGGGAGTATCTCCCGCTGACGCTGGGGGATGCCGTTGCCTTGGGGGCGCGTCTCCTCCATAAGGCGCTGCTGGCGCAAGTCCCGGTGATCAGGATGGGGCTCCAAGCAACGGATCTCCTCTCGGGCCCTCATGGCGTTATTGCCGGCCCCTATCACCCGGCGTTCCGACAACTTGTGGAGTCGGAACTTTGTTATGACCTGCTCCGGCGCCTGACGGCCGGCGCAACAGGAGCCGTGACGGTAAGGGCGCACCCGTCAAGGCTCTCCGACGCCATCGGCCATCAGGGGAGCAACCGGAATCGGCTCGGAAAAGAAGGAATAGTGCTGGAGAGGCTTATCCCCGACGTAACAGTTGCCCCCCATGACCTTGCCGTGTCGTTTTCCGGCATTACCCGAAAAGGAAACATCATGACTGATCTGCATTACCCCGAAACGGAGGCGCACCATGGCTGACCAGCCGTTTCGTTCCGGTTTCGTGGCCATCATCGGCCGTCCCAATGCCGGCAAATCGACCCTCCTCAACCGGATACTGGGAGAGAAGATCGTCATCACCTCGGACAAGCCCCAGACCACCCGAAACCGGGTTCAGGGGATCCACAATCTGCCGGGGTATCAGATCATCTTTATCGACACCCCCGGCATCCATAAGGCCACAACTCAACTCAACCGCTTCATGGTGGACCAGGCCATGGCCTCCCTCAGGGAAGTTGACGGGGTGATCTTCCTGGTGGACGCCGCCGCCTCAACCGAATCCCAGGAATCGCTGGGGGCGGAACTCTTTAAGGGAAACGGTCCGCCGGTTATCCTGGCGTTGAACAAGACCGATCTGGTGGATGAAGAGCGGATACTTCGCCTGTTGGAGCGGTTCGGCAAGCTTCCTTCCTTCCGCGCCTATGTGCCGCTTTCCGCAGCCACGGGGAACGGTGTCGACCGGCTCATGATGGAGGTCTCCTCCCTCCTCCCCCCGGGTCCCCAGTATTTTCCCGACGACATCCTCACTGACCTCCCCGAGCGGTTCATCGCCGCCGAGATCATCCGGGAAAAACTCTTCCGGCTGACCCATGAAGAGATTCCCTACTCCGTAGCCGTGGTGGTGGAGAGCTTCAAGGAGCGGGAGAACGGGCTTATCGCCATCAGCGCCGTTATCACCGTGGAGCGGGACTCCCAGAAGGGGATTGTCATCGGTCGCAAGGGAGAGCTCTTGAAGCGGATCGGCACCGAAGCCCGGAAAGAGATAGAAGAGCTTCTCCAGGCCAAGGTCTTTCTCGAACTATTTGTTCGGGTACGAAAAAACTGGACGGACAATCCCTCACTGCTCAAGGAGTTCGGCTACCAATGACACCCATTATCGCCATCGTGGGTCGCCCCAATGTGGGAAAATCGACCCTGTTCAACCGTCTCGTGGGACGTCGCAAGGCCATCGTGGACGACCAGCCGGGAGTAACCCGTGACCGGAATTACGCCACGGTGAAACGGTACGACATTCCTTTCACCCTTATCGATACCGGCGGCTTCGAACCGGTCACCGATGACCAGCTCCTCCGTCAGATGCGGGAGCAGTCTCAACTGGCCATGGAGGAGGCGGATCTCATCCTCTTTGTCATGGACGGACGGCATGGGCTCACCGAAGCCGACAAAACCGTGGCGGGGATGCTGCGCCGCGTGGATAAGCCGGTCTTCTACGTGGTTAACAAGGTGGACGGGGAAAAGCAGGAACTGGACACCGGCGATTTTTATCGTTTGGGGGTGGGTGAGGTCTGGCCGGTCTCCGCGGAGCATGGCCGGGGGGTGGAGGATCTCATGGATGCGGTGCTGCCGCTCCTTCCCCGGCACGCTCCCGAGAGTGATGATGAGTCGCTGACCCGCATCGCCGTGGTGGGACGCCCCAATGTGGGGAAATCCTCTCTGGTCAACAAGCTTCTGGGATACGAGCGGGTGGTGGCCAACCCGACGCCGGGGACGACCCGTGATTCGGTGGACTCTCCTCTCACCTGGAACAATAAACCGTTTCTCCTTATCGATACCGCCGGCATCCGGCGCAAGGGAAGGATCAGCCTCAAGATCGAAACTTACAGCGTGGTGGACGCACTCCGTTCCCTGGATCGAGCCGATGTGGCTCTCATCGTCCTCAGCGCCGAGGATGGGATCACCGAGCAGGACACCAAGATCGCCGGCTATGCCTATGAGGCGGGTCGGGCCTGCATCTTCGTGGTGAACAAGTGGGACGCCCTGGAGAAGGACAACCACTCCATGAGTAACTTCACCGAGCGGATCAGGGACAGCTTCAAGTATCTTCCCTTTGCTCCCATCCTTTTCATCTCCGCCAAGACCGGGCAGCGGATCGCCACGGTCCTGGCGGAGGTGGAGAAGGTAATGGGTGAATATTCCAAGCGGGTGGGAACCGGAGAGTTGAACAGGGTTATCACCGAGGCCACCGAGGCGCACGCCCCCCCCGCATCCGCGGGTCGGAGGCTGAAGATATACTACGGCACGCAGGTTTCGGCCAAGCCCCCTACCTTTGCCCTCTTCGTCAGCCAACCGGAAGCGGTTCATTTCTCCTACGAACGGTATTTGATGAACAAGATCCGGGAGAGTTTCGGTTTTAACGGAACCCCTATCCGGCTCCTCTTTCGGGGGAAAGAGAAACGATCCAAAAACGATAGTTGAACCACGGAGGCACGGAGACAAGGGAGAAAAGCAGTGAGAAAATCTGATTCCCGGTTCTACCCCAAAAGGCTTGACCAACGTTAGAAGTTTACTTGATGAAACCATAAGAAATTGTCTAAGGTTATCCTCCGTGTCTCCGTGTCTCCGTGGTGGAGTGCTTTTTCCGGGACGATGATTCTTGATGAGAAATTTCCCGTGGTATGCGGTGAATTTCCCCTTGACACTGCACCTTCTTCTGTATACTGTAACCGCGTTTTGGCCGTATCTAGGAAGGTGCAGAATTTTTTTTGCGTGACTAAAAACCTAAGGAGAGAACATGTCGACACAAAAGATTATTTGGTCGAAAATTGATGAAGCACCTGCCCTGGCAACCTACTCTTTGCTCCCCATCGTCAACGCCTTCACCAAGGCGGCCGGCGTTGTCGTCGAGACGAGAGATATCTCCGTCGCCGGTAGAATTATCGCGAATTTTCCCGACTATCTGACTGAAGAACAGAGAATGCCCGATTATCTGGCGGAACTGGGTGAGCTTACCCAGCAGCCTGAAGCCAATATCATCAAGCTCCCCAATGTCAGCGCTTCAATCCCCCAATTGAAAGCCGCCATCAAGGAGTTGCAGGGTAAGGGGTACGGTATCCCCGACTATCCCGAAGAGCCGAAAACCGAGGCCGAAAAAGTAATTAATGCACGCTATGCCAAGTGTTTGGGGAGCGCCGTTAACCCTGTTTTGCGGGAAGGAAACTCCGACAGAAGGTCGGCTGCCGCAGTCAAGCAGTATGCGCGGAAACATCCGGTGAGAATGGGCGCCTGGAGTCCGGACTCCAAGACCCATGTGTCGCACATGGATGCCGGTGATTTTTACCATAGTGAAAAATCCGTAACCATGAAAAAGGCTGAAAATGTAAAGATTGAGTTTGTGGATGTAGCCGGTAAAATTACGGTCCTGAAAGAAAAACTCCCTCTTCAGGCAGGTGAAATCCTTGACGGCGCATTTCTGAGCTGCCGCGCCCTCCGTACCTTTATTGCGGAGCAGATTGAAGACGCCAAGGCGCAAGGGGTGCTCTTCTCCGTCCACCTCAAAGCCACCATGATGAAAATCTCCGATCCGATCATGTTCGGTCACTTTGTCTCCGTTTTCTATAAAGACGTTTTCGAAAAACATGGAGAGACCTTCAAGGAACTGGGTATTAACCCGGATCTGGGGATGGGTGATCTTTATGCAAAGATAAAGAAATTGCCGGAAGCCAAGCAGGCTGAGATTGAAGCGGATATTCAGGAAGTGTATAAAAACAGACCTGAGCTGGCGATGGTTGATTCGGATAAGGGTATTACCAATCTCCATGCGAGTAACGACATCATCATCGATGCGTCGATGCCGGTGGTTATTCGCGATTCAGGCGGGATGTGGGGTCCTGATGGCAAGCTTCACGACACGAAATGCGTGATTCCCGACACCTGTTATTCCGAGTGGTACCAGGAGTGCATCGATTTCTGCAAGAAAAACGGCCAATTTGATCCCACCACCATGGGGTGCGTCTCTAACGTCGGCCTGATGGCGCAAAAAGCGGAGGAGTACGGGTCGCACGACAAGACCTTCAAGGTTCCCGCAAACGGCACGGTGCGTGTCGTTGATGAGTCGGGAGTAATCCTGTTTCAGCATGACGTGGAAGAAGGGGACATCTGGCGCGGTTGCCAGGCAAAAGATCTCCCCATCCAGGATTGGGTCAAGCTGGCGGTGCGCAGGGCTCGGGCTACCGGAGCGCCGGCTGTCTTCTGGCTGGACAAAAACAGGGCTCATGATGCTCAGATGATTGAAAAAGTAACGACTTACCTGAAAGATCACGACACAACCGGTCTCGAAATCCATATCATGTCTCCCGTGGAGGCGATGCGTTTCACCCTTCCTCGGGCAAAAGCGGGTCTGGACACCATTTCCGTATCCGGAAACGCATTAAGAGATTATCTGACGGACCTGTTCCCGATTCTTGAATTGGGCACCAGTTCCAAAATGCTCTCCATTGTGCCGCTTCTGGCCGGCGGCGGACTGTTCGAGACAGGCGCGGGGGGGTCAGCACCGAAACATGTCCAGCAGTTTGTGCAGGAAGGGTACCTCCGCTGGGATTCCCTGGGAGAATTCCTGGCCCTTGCCGTCTCACTGGAGCATCTGGCGGCTACCTTCAAAAACGAAAAAGCTCAGCTCCTGGCTGACACGCTGGACCAGGCCAATACCAAATTCCTGGAAAACAACAAGAATCCGGCCCGCAAAGTCGGTCAGATCGATAACCGCGGCAGTCACTTCTATCTGGCGATGTACTGGGCCGAGGCGCTGGCCCAGCAGACCAAGGATCCGGAGCTTGCGGCGCGCTTTGCCAAGGTAGCCCGGCAGCTTCAGGAAAATGAGGCCAAAATCAATGAAGAACTGATCGGCGCCCAGGGGAAACCCCAGGATCTGGGCGGCTATTATCAGCCGGATTCGGTCAAGACGGAAGCAGCAATGCGTCCCAGCGCTACCCTGAATGCGATCATCGACGCCATTGCATAAGTTTTTTTTCTTTTAGCACCACGCAGTTAACCTACTTTTTAACGGAGGAAGTAAACATGGCACGTAAGAAAATCTCTCTCATCGGTGGCGGTCAGATCGGCGGTGTTCTTGCACAGCTTTGCGCCCTGC
Organism: uncultured Desulfuromonadales bacterium; assembly: GCA_903929485.1. GTDB lineage: Bacteria > Desulfobacterota > Desulfuromonadia > Geobacterales > CAIOGM01 > CAIOGM01. The sequence goes on along the minus strand of CAIYUY010000023.1, from coordinate 4,125 downwards.
GCGAACTTGGCGACGTGGTGTTGTTCGATATCGTGGAAGGTCTTCCCCAGGGGAAGATGCTGGACATCGCCGAAGTCGGCCCGGTGGACGGCTTTGACGTCTGCCTCAAGGGGACCAACAGCTACGAAGATATCCAGGGCTCCGACGTGGTCATCGTCACCGCCGGACTCCCCCGCAAACCGGGGATGAGCCGTGATGACCTCATCGAAGTCAACTCCAAGATCATGACTTCGGTTTCCCAGGGGATCAAGCAGTACGCCCCCGAAGCCATCATCATTGTCATCTCCAACCCGCTGGACGCCATGGTGACCCTCTGCCAGAAGATTACCGGCTTCCCCTACAGCCGCGTCATCGGTCAGGCCGGCGTCCTGGACTCATCCCGTTTCGCTTCCTTCATCGCCTGGGAGTTGGGCGTCTCCGTGAAGGACGTGGTTGCGGTCACCCTGGGTGGCCATGGTGATGACATGGTTCCCCTGGTTCGCTACACCAGCGTCTGCGGTATCCCGGTCATGGAACTCCTTGAGCAGAAATATAACTGCGCCGAGAAGGCCAAGGAAGTCATGGAAGCAATGGTCAAGCGGACTCGCGCCGCGGGGGGCGAAGTTGTCGCTCTCCTCAAGACCGGTTCCGCTTTCTACTCCCCGGCTTCTTCCGCCATCTCCATGGCCGAAGCGATTCTCAAGGATCAGAAACGTGTCCTTCCTACCTGTTGCTACCTTCAGGGGGAGTTCGGCGTGGACGGTTACTATGTGGGGGTTCCCGCGGTTCTGGGTGAGAAGGGTGTTGAGAAGATCATCCAGTTCAAACTGGATGCGGAAGAGCAGGCGATGATGGATAAGTCCGTTGCCGCGGTGAAGAGCCTCGTGGATAGCCTCAAATAATTCTCTGTTCCGTAATCCCATGACCGGCGAGGAAGGGCGCAGTCAGCCCTTCCTTTGCCATGTCAGGTATCGAGGTCGTTTCGCGCTTGCTTCCCGGTGATTCATGTGCTATGTAAGTAGAGTTTTTCGCCTGAAACGGCGTTATTTCCTTAAAGGAGACAAGGTAGATGGAAAACAAGCTTCCCACCATCGAGATTAACGAGCGGTACTGCAAGGGGTGCCACATCTGCGTGGAGTTCTGTCCCAAGCAGGTGCTTGAAATGAAGGGGTTCGTCGTTGCGGTCAAGAACCTGGAAGCCTGCATCAAGTGCATGCAGTGCGAACTTCGCTGTCCCGACTTCGCCATCAAGGTTATTCCGTAACTATTCATACAGGAGGTAGTGAACGTGGGTAAAAAAGTAGCGTTTTTACAGGGTAACGAAGCTGCTGCGCACGGTGCGCTCTACGCCGGGTGCAACTTCTTCGCCGGTTACCCCATTACGCCATCCACCGAGGTGGCTGAAGTTTTGTCCGCGGAACTCCCCAAGATCGGGGGGAAGTTCATCCAGATGGAAGACGAGATCGGCGCCATGGCGGCCCTTCTGGGGGGAGCCCTTGCCGGTTCCAAGGCACTGACCTCCACATCCGGTCCCGGCCTCTCCCTGAAACAGGAGCTTATCGGTTACGGTTGTATTGCCGAGATTCCCTGCGTCATCTACAACGTCATGCGTGGTGGTCCTTCCACGGGAATGCCCACCGGACCCAGCCAATCGGACGTGATGTGCGCCAAGTGGGGAACCCACGGCGACCACCCGGCCATCTGCCTGGTTCCCGCCTCGGTGCAAGAGACGTACGAAGAGACCATTCGCGCGTTCAACCTCTCTGAAAAATACCGGACCCCGGTCATGGTCATGCCGGACGAGATCGTCGCCCACATGCGTGAGCGGATCGTCTTCCCCGAGCCGGGAGAGATCGAAATCATTCCCCGCAAGGCCCCCACGGTCCCGCCGGAACAGTACAAGCCCTATGACACCTCCTTCGGCGACGTCCCGCCGCTGGCTGCCTTCGGCTCCGAGTACCGCTTCCACGTCACCGGTCTCAACAAGATGCAGGACGGTTTTCCCACCACCAAGGCCTCCGTCGTTCAGGAAGAAGAAGAGCGTCAGGTTCGTAAGGTGGAAGGGAACGTTGACGACATCGTCAAATTTGAAGAGTACCTGCTGGATGACGCCGAAATCGTCGTTGTCGCCTTCGGCTCCACCTCCCGTTCCGCCCGTTACGCGGTGAACGAGGCGCGGAAAGAGGGGATCAAGGCGGGGATGTTCAGGATCATCACCTACTGGCCGTTCCCGGAAAAACAGCTCCTGGCGCTGGCCAAGCGTGGGGTCAAGGCGTTCATCACTCCGGAGATGAATCTGGGGATGACTCACGGCCTCGTGAAAGGTTGCACCGAAGGGAAGGCTCCGGTTCTCGGCATCTTCCGCGTTGACGGCGAGCCGATCAATCCGGGCCAGATCCTCGACAAGATGAAGGAGGTCAAGTAACCATGGCATTCGATTACGAAAAATATATCCGTCCCGGCAAACTGCCCCATATCTGGTGTCCCGGTTGCGGCCACGGCATCGTCATGAAGGGGATGATCCGGGCCATGGATACGCTGGGTCTGGAGAAAAATAACACCGCCATTGTTTCCGGCATCGGCTGCGCCTCCCGTCTTCCCGGCTACATTGACTGTTGCACCCTGCACACGGCCCATGGTCGCGCCGCGGCCTTCGCCACGGGGGTCAAATTGGCCAAGCCGGAGATGACGGTCATTCTTGTGGGGGGCGACGGCGACGGCACCGCCATCGGCGGCAACCACTTCATCCACGCCTGTCGTCGTAACATCGACATGACCTACATCATCATGAACAACTACATCTACGGCATGACCGGCGGGCAGTTCTCCCCCACCACGCCGCATATGCACAAGGCGTCCACCACTCCCTACGGGAATCCGGACCCCTCCTTCGATATCGCCAAGCTGGCCATCGGCGCCGGCGCCACCTTTGTCGCCCGCGGCACCGCCTTCCATGCCAACCAGATCGACAAGCTCATCGTGGAAGCGATTCAGCACAAGGGGTTCTCCGTGGTAGAGATCCTGGATGACTGCCCCACCACCTACGGTCGTCGCAATAAGTTCAAGTCGGTCATCGAGATGATGAATCGTTTGAAGGAAGTTGCCGTTCCCGTGAAGGCCGCCGAAAAGATGACCCCCGAGCAGCTTGCGGGCAAGGTCCTCACCGGCATCCTCTACAAGGAAGACAAACCGGAGTACTGTTCCGAATATCAGAAAGTCATCGAGCGCGCCGGCGGCGCTGCCCGTTAAAACTGTCCAAGGAGATCGAACAGATGTCGAAACGATATGAAATTCGCTTTTCCGGTGCCGGCGGGCAGGGTCTGATCCTCGCCGGCGTCATCATGGCCGAAGCAGCCTCCATTTACGAGGGGCTCCAGGCGGTCCAGTCACAGAGCTACGGCCCGGAGGCACGGGGCGGTTCTTCCAAGTCCGAGGTCATCATCTCCGATGGCCCCATCGATTACCCCAAGGCGACCATCGTGGACGCCCTCCTGGCGCTGACCCAGGAAGCCGCCGACAAGTATTCGGTGGACTTGAAGGAGGGCGGGGTGCTCCTCATCGACTCCGAGCTGGTCACCCGGCAGCCCGCGGGAAACTTCAAGGTTGTCTCCTTCCCCATCACCAGCACCGCCAAGAACGAAGTGGGTCGTGAGATTGTGACCAACATCGTGGCGCTGGGAGCCATGGTGGCTCTCACCGGGATGATCACCCGGGAGAATGCCGAGAAGGCCGTACTGGCCCGTGTGCCCGAGGCGTTTTTGGAGCTGAACAAGAAGGCGTTCAACATCGGCTATGAGAAGGCGATAGCGGCGCTGGGATAATAGTACCTGTAGTTGCAGGAATAAAGGCCCGGCGTGAAAGCGTTCGGGCCTTTTTTTTCGTTCCTCAGTCATACCGGGTTAAACGAAAGATTATAGTTGGCATATTAATGCCGGCGATGATGAATGCAAATTATGGCTAACTCCGGTGAGACTTGCCCGCAACAAGCGGCCTGGGGGTCAGGCCTGGGGGTCTTTATTTTTGAATATTGTTCTTTTTCTTGGTCAGGTTAGGTGATTCGCGACAAAGAACATACCCGACAGAAACCCGTTCACCCTTCGACAAGCTCAGGGCGAACGGATTCAGGTTTAATAACCGCCTTATTTT
>CAIYUY010000022.1 GCA_903929485.1 uncultured Desulfuromonadales bacterium | reverse complement strand
TTCACCCTTCGACAAGCTCAGGGCGAACGGATTCAGGTTTAATAACCGCCTTATTTTCCGTTCGTGGTGAGCCTGTCGAACCATGAACGGAAAATCGATACCGAACATGTTATACGGTACACTCTTTGCTGCGAATCACCTTACCGTCCGGCCATGACCACTTCTCAACATCCCTTGATCTTGCTCTCTCCGCCACCCCTCATCCCTTTAATTTCACCTCGGCTCAACCGGGATCCGAGAGTATGCTGTCAAGGGAAAGGGGGCGAGGACAAAAAAATGACGCAAGCGCCTTGGGCTTGGGTTATTTTCGTTTTTTGACCTGGTTTCCTCCGGATGATGACGAGGTGGACCATTTTTGCAGCGTTGTCGGTTGGTTCTGCTTATTCACTGATTTTATTGCATTTTTATTTTTATTCTCCTTCTTTTTTGTTTGATCTCCTCAGTTCTTTAGATTTTGGCAACTTTATTGCTATACATCTCTTCGAGCGGCGTCGGGATTGCCGTAGTGAGATACTGTGCGATGGAGGGGTCAATGGATACTGTCCGCTTAAGTAATAGCAGTATGAGCGAAAATCAATCTTTTTCCAGGGGTTCCGGGACAGTCGGCAAGAGAACACCGACACAGCAGGCTCCACCGCAGCGTAAGGCGACGGCCCTTATTCATAAGGCTGCTCCCGATTACGGTAACGGTAACGGCAGGCTGGTAAATCTTTATGCCTGAAATTTGTTGGAGCTATTTTTCCGGCTTGTCGTTGTCGGCAAGGCATTCCGCGATAATCGTGTCCAAATCATTACCGCTCTGAAGATTTGTGTTATAGCACTGGGAAAACTTTTTCTGGTACTTGACTTGAGAAATGGAACGGCAGAATTTTTTTATGGAAACTTTTCGGGCGGTTATCTCTTCCATGGGAGCTCCGACAAAATCCGAGATAAGGGTAGCGTAGCAGTGCTGATAATTTTCAAAAATCTTTACAGTCGCCTCTTGTATCTTGTTGTTGGCAGCGGATGATTTGGTATCCTTGGCATTCATTGTTTTATTGGAGTTGGCGGAAGAATTGCCATAGTTGTCCGCGTTGCCGGAGGATCTTGATGGTAGTGATGAAGCGTGGGATGCTGAATAGAGCAGCATTGCGATAAGGGGGGTGGCGACTGTTAAAGGTATGCGCATGTTTGCCTCCATGGATAGAGTGTCATAAAATCTCTTTGCCGAACCATGTTGCTTCCGTCCTGTTCCGCCTGTTCCTTTCCCTGTTCCTTTTCTTGTTCCTTTTCCTGTTCCTTTTCCTGTTCCTTTTCCTGCTCCCGTCTCTCTTCCCTCTCTAGCCGTTTCTGCTCCTTCGGAGCCTGGTTATCACATCCGGTGCGATTGATACTATCTTTCATGATTCAAGTCAAAGTAAAATAAGCCATCCTGAACTCTCCGCTCCCGGGATGGAGAGTGAAACGGAAAAATTATAATTTTAACTATTTCTCAAGATTTTTCCCCACGGGTCGATATCTCATAATAAGGATAGTGGTAATAATGTCCGGACGTATTTCCGCTGATTCGATGTAACTTATCAAAAAGGGGAGCTTTCCATGTCGAGCATTACCGGTATATCCTCAAGCGCACTGGCGGCGTACGGTACCAAGCAGGCGGTGACGGCCAACAATATTGCCAACATCAGCAGCACCAATTTTCAGGCGTCCAATACCGTCATGACGGAGAATAAGGGGGGGGGCGTCGCCGCGACTGTTCAGCAGGGGAGCGACAGTGTGGATATTTCCAAGGAGGCCGTTGATATGATGGTTACCTCCAACGGCTACGGCGCCAATCTCAAGGCTCTTCAGGCATCGGACCAGATGACGAAGGATGCTTTGAATATAGTCAAATAAGGCGCCTCTATTTCGGTTTTTGAAGGGGTTCCCACCAAAGGGAGCCCCTTTTTATTTGAGTTGGTCAGAAATCGAGATGGTGTCACACCGGTTTTTCCGGTTCTGTTTTCTTCATACTTTATGCTATAGTCCACCCTCAAGCCGGATGGGTGGGACGGATGGTTCCGAGAGGGGAAACGGGTCATAAGCTAAGGAGTCCAAAATGTTGAAAACACTGTTTATTTTGGGGGTTGGCGGACTATTGACGGTCCTTGCGGGGTGCACCATGTTCCGGGCCTGGCAGGCGATTCCGCCTCCGGGGGGATGCGACCAGTGCCACACCGTCCCCCTCAGTTCCAACTGGGCTGTCACCCTCACACCGGCGGCTCTTACTGACGAAAGCGGTAAGCTGTCGTTTCAGAGTGAGCGGCAGAGTATGAAAACATCGGAGCAGCAGGGGCCTTCCTCCCTGGACCTCCGAAAGAGTGAGGAGCAGAAGTGCTTCCAGTGCCACAATAGTCCGAATAACTCCCATAAAGATAAAGCAGGACGATTTCATCACTGAGAGGTTTCATGGAACGGATAGCACGCAAGACCAAGATTGTCGCCACCCTTGGCCCCGCCAGTTCGTCAGCCGCCACCATCGGCAAACTGCTGGATGCCGGGGTTGATGTCTTTCGTCTCAATTTTTCCCATGGTGATCACGCGGCCATGACCTCACTTATCACTACCATCCGTGCCTGCGCTCTCCGGCAGGATCGCCATGTGGGTCTCCTTGCCGATCTTCAGGGTCCCAAGATCAGGACAGGAAAGATGAAGGATGGGGCCATGCTCCTCAGGGCCGGTCAGATGCTCACCATCGTTCCCGGTAATGCTTTGGGATGCGACGGGACCATATCCACCACCTATACAAACCTCCCCCAGGACGTGAAGCCGGGGCACCGGATATTGGCGGATGATGGTCTCTTTGAGTTCAAGGTGGTCGCCATCCGGGGAGACGCCGTGGAGTGCAAGGTTATCACGGGGGGGATGCTCAAGAATAACAAGGGGATGAACCTTCCCGGCACCAAGGTATCCATTCCGTCTCTCACCGAAAAAGACCGCTGTGACCTGGAGTTCGCCATGGAGGCCAAGGTCGATTTCATCGCACTTTCCTTTGTCCGGGAGGCCGCGGACGTGGACGAGCTGAAGCATATCCTCGCCCAGCGAGGGTGCGACGCCATGGTAGTGGCCAAGATCGAGAAGCCGGAGGCGTTGAAGAATTTCCCCGAAATACTCAAGAGCGCCGACGCCATCATGGTTGCCCGGGGTGATCTGGGGGTGGAGATCGATCCCGAGAGGGTTCCGCTCATTCAGAAGAAGATCATCCGTCTCTGTATCGATGCCGGAAAACCGGTTATCACCGCCACCCAGATGCTGGAATCCATGATCGTCAATCCTCGCCCCACCCGGGCCGAGACCTCCGATGTGGCCAACGCCATCCTGGATGGGACCGACGCGGTGATGCTTTCGGGAGAGACCGCTTCGGGATCCTATCCGGTGGCGGCGGTGAAGACCATGGCGCGCATCGCCCGGGACGTGGAGAAAAACGAGCTCAAGTTGCACCTGCATGAGCAGATGCAGCCCCGGGAGCATATCGCCGGCGCGGTGGCCGAGGCAGCCTGTCTGGCGGGAACAGTCCTCAATGCATCATGTATCGCCGTCCATACTCGTTCCGGCACCTTCGCCCGATTCGTTTCACGGCGACGTCCGGCGCTTCCCATCATCGCCCTGACCCCCAATCCGGCTACCCAACGGCAACTGGCGCTTAACTGGGGAGTTCAGACCTGCAGCATCCTCAATCTGGACAGCACGGATAATATCCTGGATACGGTGGATCGGACTCTTCTTGAAAACGGTTTCAAAAAGGGAGAGCTGGTAATCATTACCCTGGGGATGCCCCTGGTGGGACGTGGCGCGACTAATCTCATGAAAATACATCGGCTGGGAGTCTCGGAGTTTTATGAGGTTTACTGACGATAGCCCCGTTTCCTTTGACTCCCCTTCGACTCCGCTCAGGGACCTCGCTCAGGGAACGGATTGTCGACTGAGCGGAGCCGAAGCCAAACACAGGTGCTGATATGAAAACACTTTATGACGAAACAATCATCAACGGCATGATTCTGAAAAACCGGTTGGTACGCTCCGCTACCTGGGAGGGGATGGCCGATTCCGACGGTCGATCCACGATCAAGCTTGCCGAGTATGCCGCCGGCCTGGCGTGGGGCGGGGTGGGGCTTATCATTACCGGCTACGCTTTCATCACACCCGACGGTAAACAGCTTCCGGGACAGTTGGGGGTATGTAGTGACGACCTCTGTCGGGATCTGTGGCTTTTGGCCGAGGCCGTTCATCGTCAGGGGGGGAAGATCTGTCTCCAGCTGGTTCATTGCGGCGGTCAAACCTCCTCCATCTCCGCCGGGCGGCAGCCCTTGGCGCCGTCGGCGGTGAAGGTGGACCAATACCCGGAAACTCCGGAAGAGCTGACGGAGGAGGGTATCAAGGGACTGATTGCGGCCTTCGGCCATGGCGCCCGGCGGGCCAAGGAGTGCGGTTTTGACGCCGTTCAGCTTCATGCCGCCCATGGATACCTGGTCAACCAGTTTCTCTCACCTCTGACAAACCGGCGCACCGATGGCTGGGGTGGTGACATTCAGGGGCGCTCCCGATTTCTCCTGGAGAGTTACCGGAGCGTCAGGAGAGCCGTGGGCGCCGATTTTCCGGTTCTTGTCAAATTGAACGGCTGTGACAATCTGGCCGGAGGTCTGACGGTTGAAGACGCTACCTGCGCGGCGCAAGCCCTTGCCGACGAGGGGGTAGACGCCATGGAGATCAGCTCCGGGACACCTGCTTCCGGGGGGGAGACACCGGTGCGGCAGCATATCGATACCCCGGAGCGGGAAGGGTACAACCTCTCCCTTGCCGGGAAGATCAAACAGGCCGTTGCTTGTCCGGTGATGGTTGTCGGAGGTATCCGGAGTTTTGACGTTGCGGCGGGGATCATTCGGCGGGGGGAGGCTGATTACATCGCCATGGCCCGGCCACTCATCCGGGAACCCGACCTTCCCCTCCGGTGGCAACGGGGTGACGAGAGTCCGGCCCGCTGCATCTCCTGCAACGGTTGTTTCAAGCCGGGGCTCACCCAGGGTGGGATTAAGTGTGTCATCGAAACCATCGAGCGCGAAGCCAGGTACGTTTCACTCTGATGTAACTCATAAACGATGAGGTGACCCATGGAACGACGGGATTTTATCAGAATCATGGCCATTGCTTCCTTCTTTTCCCCCCGGATGGTGGGGAACCTGGGGGCCAAGGAGCTTCCGGTGGTGGGGGTGGCCACGGGAACCGATTACGGGAAGATCACCCGTAACGCCATCTCCGCTGTGGGGGGGATGAAACGGTTCGTGAAGCCGGGGGACGTGGTAGTGGTCAAGCCGAACATGGGGTGGGACCGAACCCCGGAGCAGGCGGCCAACACCAACCCCCAGGTGGTGCGGGCGGTGGTGGAGGAGGCGCTGGCGGCGGGGGCCAGGAAGGTCAAGGTATTTGATCGGACCTGCAACGATGAACGGCGCTGCTATGCCAACAGCGGTATTGAGGCGGCGTTGAAGGGGCTCCACAACGTGGAGGTCCGCTTCATCGAGAACGAGCGATTCAAGAAGGTTTCCCTCAACGGGGAGGCGCTGAAGGAGTGGGAGCTGTACGGCGAGGTCCTCTCCGCCAATGTTTTCATTAACGTCCCGGTGGCCAAGCATCACAAGCTGACCGGTCTGACCATGGGACTCAAAAATATCATGGGAGTCATGGGGGGAGATCGGGGGAAGCTTCATAAGCAGATCGGACCTGCCCTGGCCGATGTGAATGCCGTCCTTAAGAGTCATCTCACCGTCATAGACGCCACCCGGATACTCACCGACCACGGCCCCCAGGGGGGGGATCCGGCCGACGTGAAGATCATGAACACGGTCATCGCCTCCACCGATATCGTGGCCGCCGATGCCTACGCCACCACTCTCTTCGGGCTGAAGCCGGCCGATATCCCCGTCACCGTGGCCGCCGCCAAGCGGGGGATAGGGGAGATGGATCTGAAAAAGGTGCGTGTGATAAAGGTGTGATGTCGGGTTACCGATATAGGTACTGCGGGAGATTTCGAATGTTCATGGTTGTACTCTGGTGCGGGATGCTACTGTTTGGAGGCGGTACGGCTTTTGCCGCCTCACTGACGAACAGTTCGGGAGATGGTGTCGGCAGTTCTTCGGTTTCTTCCCACGTCACCGCACCTCCGAAGGTGATTATCTGGAAACTGCTCTACGAGGAAACCTTTGATCTTCCTTTTCGGGAGCCTTCGGAGTGGACCGAAGATACCTACGGTCCCGCCAGCCCCTACCATGTTGATATTTTCGACGAAGACGGGGATTTTTTTGTCGGCAAGTATGGGAATAACTTTCTCCAGGAACTGAAAAGTTTCAAGTCGTTCCGCAAGTCGTATTCCTACGGCAGGGACGGGTGGCTCACCGTCGAGTCGTACGGAAGAGGTGAGAAAAACGCTACCGCGCCTGCTACCGGGGGAAAGTTCGTTGCCGGGAACGGAAAGGCCAAACTGATAGTCCCGCAACCCACCGATGCCGCCATCATCCGTTCGACAAAGCCGCTCCCCAGGCGATACCGGGTGGAGGTGACCGTTTCGGACATCAAGTTCGGGGGGCTCAACAATGGATCCTGGTATGAAGAGGGCAGAATCAACGGCTACAAGCAATCATCACGTTCGCCGGGGCCATGGTCTCATGAAGAGCGCCCCTTCTCACAGAATGGCGTGTATTTCCTCTGTATAGCTGATTATCCCAATCCGGCACCCCATAATTCGGTTTTCTGGCACCACCATCGAAAAGTCGTCATGGATACGGATAATAACAATGGTGGCCTCCTCATGCCGGGTGCTGTCCCTTGGTCCAAGGTCTGGAACCCCCGGACGGGGAGTGCCGAGACCGATGGTTCACACTATGTGGCAATGATCTGGTTGCAGGGCAAATTTGGTAACGATATTATTGGTAATGAATTCACTTCCTATACTCCCGGCGGGTGGCGCTATGACCCGACCTTCGTGGACAAGTATCTGCCGGGAGAGTCGTACGTTTTTGCCGTGGAACGTGATGATGAAAAATACACCATGTCGGTATCGGGAAAATTTTATCATGGCGGCGTCACCACCTACCGGGCATCCAGGGGGTTTCGTGAGGTGCCCACCATCTGGCATTACAACCAGACCCCCGAGGAGTATCCCACTCCCCTGTACAATGAGACAAAAAACTACAATGGACAGAGCATGGAGACATGGCCGGCTGGCTCATCGTATCCGGATTACTTCTTTTTCGGTGATCCACATATCCAGTTTTACGAGGGAACCGCCGAGTTTGATAACGTAAGATTGTTTGTCCCGCAGGAGTAAGTCATGAAGTCATCTTTTTTCTTGCTTGCGATGGTACTCCTCTGTCTCACCGCCTGCGGACCGAAACTGGAATTGAAGGGGAATCTCTATGTTCGGCCGTTTTCCGTTCCGCCCGACGCCAACGAGACACCGGACGCAGTGAGTTCGCTTCTGCTGGAAACGCTCCTTTTTTCGGCCCACACCCAGGTTCTGGACAATCTGCATCGATCCGCCACGTTGAAACCCGGAATGCCATGTCCCGTGGCTGATTACGAGCTCATAGGAAGAGTCGAATCGGTGGGAAAATTCCTGGAGAGCACACCGGGGACATCGTCCCGCAAACCTTCACTCAGTACGCGAATAACGATTACGATGAATCTGCTGCTGCAGGAGTGTAGCGGCAGAGCGGTGCGGCGCTATACGGTTACGGAGCGAAACGTTAGCCCGCTCAAGCTCTACCTGGATGTCGCAAACTCGATTACTGAAGAGCTGGGCCTGCCACAGCGGGACTAACCGGACATATCACTCCTTTTTTTGGGCCAACATGAAACGTTCTCCCGCACGCATCTCCCAGCTCCTCTTTCTCCTTCTCTTCCTGGGACTCTTCGTTACCACCGAATACCGGGGAAAGGACGAGATTTTCGCAGCGGTGAACAGCTTTTTCCGTGCCGATCCCCTGGTGCTGGCCACGTATCTTCTCGCGGCCAAGTCGTTCACCCTGCTCCTCCTTCCCGCACTACTGGTCCTGGTTCTGACGCTGATTTTCGGCCGTTTCTTCTGCGGCTGGATCTGTCCGTTGGGGACGATCCTGGATCTGGCGACGGGGCGGATTGTTAAGGGGAAAGCCCCACCCTGGCTGGTGGGGAAGCTGAAGTACCTCATTCTCGCCACTCTCATAGGATCGGCTCCGGCCGGACTTAATCTGGCGGGGATCTTCGATCCCCTTGCTCTCCTGCTCCGGGCGCTGACCTTTTTCGTCCACCCCCTGGTGGGTGACGCCGCCCGTACGGGGTGGGTGGGGCTCTACCGAGTCATGGGTGATTCTCGGGATTACCTGGCTCCCGGCTACGCACTGCTCCACGATTACCTCCTCCCGTTCCGGGAAAGCTCCTACCCCCTGGCTGTCACCTCCGCACTCCTTCTGCTGACGGTCATCTTCATGGAGCGGTACGGGAAGCGGGCCTGGTGCCGCTATCTTTGCCCCCTGGGGACACTCTTGGGGCTGGCTTCCCGGTTTTCGCCGGTCAGGAGGAGTCCGGGGCGGCTCTGCGGCGACTGCGGTGAGTGCGGGAACGTCTGTCCCACCCTGGAAAACGGCAAGATGCCGGAGAGTGAGGAGTGTCTCCGTTGCTTCGCTTGCCAGAGGGGGTGTGGCAGGAGTCGGGTCCGATTTTGGTTCACCAATCCGCTCCGTTTCCGGGAGTTTCCTTTTTTGCCGGCGCGGCGGGTTCTTCTGGGAGGGATTGCGGGGGGACTCCTTTTTGCAAGGGGGCTCCGGTGGAAGTCGGCGGAAGCGAGGGAGCGGCTTCTGCGACCTCCCGGTGTCAGGGATGAGGCTGATTTTTTGGCCAAGTGCGTCCGGTGCGGGGAGTGCATGAAGGTCTGCCTCCGGAGCGCCCTTTATCCGGCGCTCTTTCAGGCGGGGATTGAAGGTCTCTACACTCCGCTCCTGGTTCCCCGACTGGGGTACTGCGAATACCACTGCACCCTCTGCGGTCAGGTCTGCCCCACCGGAGCGATTCCCAACCTCCTCAAAGGTGAGAAGGAGCGGGAGGTGGTGGGGAAGGCGGTTTTCGACAAGAACCACTGTCTTCCCTACGCCCGAAAAAGTAACTGCATCGTCTGCGAGGAGCACTGCCCGGTTCCCCAGAAGGCGATCCGCTCCCGGGTCGTGGAGAGCATGGATTTGAGCGGCAAAAAAGTATCGCTCATGGAGCCGTACGTGGTGGAAGAGCTCTGCAACGGCTGCGGTATCTGCGAGCATGTCTGCCCGTTGGAGGGAAAGAGCGGGATTGAGGTTTTTGGGGTGAAGGATAAGAGCCCTATCGCCGTGGCCGTAGCTGCGAAACCGGCGGCGAAGGTCAAGTCGGTGGATGATGATCCGTACCGGTAAGCTTTATCCGCGGATTACGCGGATTCTCGCAGATAAACCTCAAAACGGCAGTTGAACCACGGAGGCACGGAGACACGGAGGAAAACAGTGAGAAAATCTTGTTTTTGGTCTTAACTCAAAAGGTTTGACCATCTTTGATGCACTCGCAACTTTTGTCATTGCGAGCGAAGCGAAGCAATCTCTAAACCGGACAAGCGAAAACCAAATAGGACGCGGATAAACGCTGATGAACGCGGATCTAAAACATAAAAAAACTAACCTATACGATCCTTTGCTGCTTCTCTACCGGAATTCAGAAGGAAAGCCTTTGATAATGATCGAAAAAAAACAGGGGCAATCGAGTGGCCTCAGAGTGAATAAAGAGGTTGATCCGCGTCTATCCGCGTTTATCCGCGTCCTGACGCCGTTTCTGATGTTACCTGCCGGTGGTGAGAGGATGTCATGCGTGAGAGGATAACAGAAGAAATCCGTAGCTTCGTGGCCGGTAACCCGGGGAACCTTCTTCCCGACGGCTCCGGTCCCCTGTTCCATGAGCCGCTGGTGGGGTTCGCTTCCTTTGCCGACCCGCTTTTCCTTGCGTACCGGGAGATCATCGGCCCCTTTCATCTGACTCCGGCGGAGATCCTTGCCGGCGAAGTCGGGGGAGGAGAAGGGGAGGGGAGTGTGCTCTGCTGGGTTCTTCCCATCGCCGGTGGGGTGCGGGAAAGCAACAGGGGTGAGACTCTCTATCCCTCCCGACAGTGGTCCTGGGTCCGGCACCATGGCGAGGCGTTCAACGGAGCGCTCCGCCGCCACCTGGCCGCCTGGTTGACGGAACAGGGGCATAAGACCGTCATCCCCCAGTATTCCCCTCTCTGGCGGGAGCTCGGCGACTCTCCGGTGGGGGTCGCTTCAACTTGGTCCGAGCGCCATGCCGCCTACGCCGCGGGGCTTGGAACCTTCAGCCTCAACGACGGCCTCATCACGGAAAAAGGGATCGCCCATCGGCTGGGGAGCGTCGTCACCGACCTGCTTCTGACTCCCACCCCCCGCACCGCTCCTGACCACCGTTCCAACTGCTTGTATTATCGCAAGCCCGGCGCCTGCGGCGTCTGTATCAAACGCTGTCCCGTGGGTGCGCTCACCCCGGATGGCCACGACAAGAGGATCTGCCGGGAGCATGTCTACGGGACGATCCCGGCGGCCGTGGCTTCGGAGTACAACGTCACCGCCACCGGCTGCGGCCTCTGTCAGACCGCCGTCCCCTGCGAGTTCCGGGCGCCGTAAGGGTTTTTGTTATCTCTCAATCACGCCAAAAATTGCTTCCAGATACGTCTTGTCATGCCAGAAACGGGAGCGCATGTTGCCGCTCTCGTCGTATTCATGCCAATCCAACCGAAGCAGGTGTTTTGCCTTCATCATCTGAATGATTTCAAGCTCCTGGGCGGTGTCCGGTGTCTGCCCCTTCGGTTTTCCCATTGGTGACGAATCCCGCAACAGGATGAACGAATCAACCTTGAAGGGGCGCTGATACCGGTTCGACAATTTTCTTGCCAGCTCGGCCAGATGACCGCCGGTAGCCAGCCGGACCTTTTCATTATCTTCCATCTTTGACCAGTCGGTGATCCCCGTCTGTCCCTTGGGATCGATGAGGATGATGTGGGTCCAGTTCTTGTGGAGCACCCAGAGCACGAAGTCGGGGAAAAAAGCCCGTGTCTCGCTTTCCAGGTAGACCCCCACCGAGCGGAGGCTCTGCACGTTGCGCAGAAGATAGAATTCGTACTTTTCGTAGCGCCCCTTCATCACGGGGTCGCTGAGATAGCCGTGCAGGTCAGCGACGAATTTACGTTCACCCGGATTGAGGGAATCGGGTGAGATGGATACCTTCAGGTCGCCGGCTTTAAGTTTCAGGAGCTTTTCCAGTTCAGCCGTATTCTGCTGAAGGAGCGGCGCGTAGATGTGGCGCGGGTCGTTGAGACAGAGTTCCAACTGTTCCGGAATGTCATCAGAATCGGGATAGCGGGTTTCAAAAGCCTCTTTCCGGTCCTGATTGGGGAATTCGAAGGTTACTTCATACTTGTCGATGAAATCACCCTTGCCGCCGGCTGCCGCCTGGCTCATCGGCTCATCGATTCGATACTGCCGCGTATTGATGTCATAGATCAGCTTGTGATGGATCTTGTCCAGGGTGTCCTGAACGGTCCGGAGCAGGAGCCGCTCCACGGAGGGCCAATTTCGCTCCGCCAAGGATGTCTGATAGTATACCGGACCGATCAAGTTCATGAGCCACTCAAGGGTGATGGGAACGATCTCGCCGGCTTTCCCCTGGTAGAGTCTGACGTGTCGTGTTTCCTGCCAGCGGTCCACCAATCGTTGCAGTTCCACCAGCGGCAGAAAATCTCGTCGGCTTGGATCCGTCGTCAGCGTCAGCAGCTCGGCGGCAATATCCGCCCCCTGCATCGTGGCGTCCGACCTGTATTCCAGAGGGATGGCGAAACTGGGCATCTCTTCACAAATTTCCCCTCCGTTATGAACATATCGCCAGCACCAGCGTCCCGTGTCGGCCCGCAGGGCGATAAGGGCCGGTTCATCCTGGGCATGTCCCACCTTGAAGATCTTCAGCTTGTCGCGGTACTGGTCAAATTCCACCTTTTTGCTCTTGGTGTTGCCGCCGAGCCAGACCGAGGCCGGGGTAACCTTGACGGTGCGCGACACGATCCAGGAAGGAATGTCATCTTCCAGCGCCTTCAGGAAGGCGTCAAGGTAGCTCTTTTTTAGACTGAAAATGTTGAGTGTTTCCAGTCGAAGCAGCCTGTTTTTGGGCGTGTCGTTGGCGACCAGCGCCGCGTAATCCTCCTGATGCCCGGATTCGAACCGTTTGCCGTCGTCCTTGAGACCTTTCAGCCGCACCCCACGGCCGAAGATCTGGATGATCTTGTTTCCCTTGGTGGCCCCCAGGTTTACGAGACCGATGACCGAGAGTCGGAAACAGTTCCACCCTTCGGCGAATTTCCGGCTGCCGATGAGGACGGTGATGGGGCTGGCCGCCATGTCCAACTGGGAAAAGTGGTAGCGGCTTTCGATGATGGGGCTTTTCCGGAGCTGAACCAGCATCTTGCCATCTTGCCCTTTCAGGTCGGGATGGTCCTTTGAGCCATTGAAAAACTTGTCGCCGTTGCCGACGTTGATGATCCCCCAGTAATCGCCGTCCCCCCAGGAGAGGAGAATTTCATCCGTTATCGCCGGGCAGCGGGTCAAGGTCAAGACACCGGCGGTCTGGTTGTTGAAGACCGGTTTAAGCTGGTCCTTTTCCTCACCGGTGAGGCGCGCCAGAAAGCCGACGATCTTCCGGATATCTGAAACCTCGTCGCTTTTCCCTTCATCCTTGCTGTCTTCCACCGTTCGCCCCATGAAGGCGAGGAGCGGTTTGTCGGGAAAGGTTCCGCTGAAGGGGAGCCCCTCCGTTCCCACGGCTAGACTGACCCGGAGTTCCTGATAGATCGTCAGCTTATCCGCCAAGGCGCCGAAGGCGGCGGTAAAGTTCTCCCAGCATTCGTGTCCGGCGTCAAACCGGTCATCGGCGATCCGGTCAATATGAAAGTCCTTGCCGTAGCCGTCCTTGAAGAAGCGGTAATAGTTGTAATCGTAGACGATCTGATCTTTATATTCCTCCACATGGCGATCCGCGATGCCGTGGTAGGTGGCGGAATATTCCAGGAGAAAGGCGTTGGGGTAATCGGCCAGCCGGTGTCGCAACTCCTTGAACTTGCCCAGCTCCGTGCCGCCCCCCGCCAGGCCGACATGCCCCTCGTCCACCAGCACCAGCCGGAAGATCCGCTTGTGGTCCGGCAGGTTGAAGAATCCCCGCTCGCGGTTCAGGAGCGACTGGGTGGATTCGATGGTGAGCCGTATCCTGCCGGCGCAGTGCTGGTTGAGCTTTGCCACCAAGGGAATAACCTCCCGGCGGTGCTGCTCGATGAGGTTGACCCCCGGCGTGGTGAGGATGATCTGCAGCTCGTCAAAGGCCCGCCAACCGCCGATATGGTTTATGTACTGGAGGATATTGAGGTGCATCAGCATGGTCTTGCCGCTGCCGGTGGCCATCCAGTAGGCGAGCATGGTTCGGCCGGCGTACCCTTTCTCTCCGGACCGGATTTTATTTAAGACAGCTTCGGTGAAGTAGAGGGCC